>CAYPMF010000082.1:0-4703 GCA_964411805.1 uncultured Actinomycetes bacterium
ACGCTACTTCTGCAACAGGCTCAATTGAAAAGAAGGGCTTCTCAAACTACGTAGGTAAGTTTGGTTATGCATATGCTCCAGTTGTGAAGACAAAGGCTTCAGGCTGGCTATGGGCATGGGCGTTCGCTATTGAAGGTGCTTCAAAGCAACAAGATGCTGCTTGGAAGTTCGTTTCATGGGCAACTTCATCTAAGTATGAGAACCTAGTTGGTTCAAAGCTTGGTTGGACAGCTGTTCCAGATGGAAAGCGCGCATCAACATACGCAAACCCTAACTACAAGGCAGCTACAGCTGCTTATTACTCAGTAGTGCTTGGTTCACTAAAGGCTGCTGATCCGTTGAACCCAGGCGTTCAACCACGTCCAACATCAGGTATCCAATTCGTAGCAGTTCCTGAATTCGCTGACCTAGGTACAGCGGTTTCACAAGAAGTTGCGAAGGCAATTACTGGTGGACAAACAGTCAAGCAGGCTCTAGATAAGGGTCAAAAGTTGGCTGAAGCTGTAGCAGCTAAGCACCGCGCTTAGTACATTACAGAATCACGGAGGTGGGCGTAGAAATACGCCCACCAAAGTGGTTCAAAAAAATTAAATTTCAAAGTTTTAATTTTAAGAAACTGAAAGGAGGTGCAAGGTGGCAGTTCTAACTCATAGCAAAGCCGAGAATCGAAAGCGCAGACTTCCATTACTCCCAGCTTTAATCTTTACCGTAATTCTTACTCAGATCCCATTCGTCGTTACGCTCGTTATATCTACATTCCATTGGAACATCATCTATCCAAAGGACACCAAATTTGTTTTATTCGATAATTTCAAAGTAATTATCCAAGATCCTGCGATGCGCGCAGCGCTATTTAACTCAGTAAAACTCACAACAATTGTTGTCGTGATGTCTACATTCCTTGGGCTCGTACTTGCGCTTTTACTAGATAGAAAATTCCGTGGCCGAGCGATTGTGCGTACCCTTCTTATTACGCCATTCCTAATTACACCAGTTGCATCAGCTCTGATGTGGAAGCACATTATTTTCAACCCTCTTTACGGAATTCTTGATGGCTTCCTCACTCAGATTTCAAAGGCATTCGGTGGAACAAGTTCAGTAAATATTGACTTTGTTTCTAATAAGCCACTTATTGCAATTGCCGTTGCGATGGTTTGGCAATGGACGCCATTTATGATGTTAATTATTTTGGCTGGTTTGCAATCACAACCAACGGATATTTTGGAGGCTGCTCAAGTAGATGGCGCAAATGGTCGCCAATTATTTGCAAAGTTAACTTTCCCACACCTTAAACAATATATTCAATTGGCTATCGTTCTTGGAACAATTTATATAGTTCAATCGATGGATTTCGTTTACACAATTACTCAAGGTGGTCCTGGAACTGATTCCACAATCATTCCTTATCAAATTTACTTAACTATGTTCCGTAAGTACGAATATGGTGAAGCTGCTGCTGCAGGTGTATTGGTTGTATTTATAACCATCATCTTGGCTAACTTTGCTATGAAACTTACTAAGGATCTATTGGAGGCTGAGAAATAATGCAAACAGATGCAGTTCAATCAAGCCGCCGTCCAGTTCTGAAGAGTTTGATAACCAGCGTTACTTGGTTAATCAGTTTGATCTTCTTCTTTCCAGTATTTTGGATGCTTCTGATCTCATTCCGCGCTGAGAAAGATGCTGGAACTTTTCCTCCGACAATCATTGCGCCATTCACCTTTGAAAACTGGAGTTCCATCTTCCAGAAGGGCGCTGGCCAATACTTAATCAATTCAACTATCGCTTCATTGGTTTCAACGTTGCTAGTGCTTCTACTCGCATACCCTGCGGCTTACGCACTCTCAATTAAGCCAATTTACAAGAATAAAGATGTCCTCTCGTTCTTCCTTTCGACTAAGTTCTTGCCCCCAATTGCAGCACTTCTTCCGCTGTATTTGATATTCAAGAACCTACATCTACTCGATAACATCTTTGCATTAACTGCGCTGTATGTAACTATGAATCTTCCACTCTCAGTTTGGATGCTTCGCTCATTTATGAAAGAACTTCCATCTGAATTGGTAGAAGCTGCTGAATTGGATGGCGCCTCAACCACAAAGATTTTGACGCGAGTACTTGCTCCGATTTCAGCTCCTGGTATCTCTGCAACGGCTCTTATCTGTTTCATCTTTACCTGGAATGAATTTTTGATGGCAATTAACTTAACTGGTTTCCATGCAGCAACCGGTCCGGTTTATCTCGTCTCATTTATTACTGCAGAAGGACTCTTCTTTGCTCACCTTGCTGCAGTTTCAATTGTTGTCTCACTTCCAGTGGTAATCGCAGGATGGGTTGCGCAAGACAAACTTGTTCGAGGATTAGCACTTGGAGCCGTTAAGTAATGAAGGCAGCCGTAATCACAGGGATTGGCCAGATTTCAGTTGAAACTGTTCCAGATCCAACATGTGGACCTAAAGATGTAATTGTTCAAGTAATTGCATCTGGAATTTGTGGAACAGATCTCCATATTCTCCAAGGAGAATTTGCGCCAAGTCTGCCAATTATTCCAGGCCATGAATTCTCTGGAATCATTACTGAAATCGGCAAAGAAGTTAAGGGATTTAAAGTCGGCGAAAAGGTTGCCGTTGATCCTTCTCTTTATTGTGGTGAGTGCTTCTATTGCAAACGGGCGCAAGGAAATATGTGCGAGAACTGGAATGCAATTGGAGTTACAAAACCAGGTGGCGCCGCGGAATTTGTAAGTGCGCCAGCTGCAAATCTCTACAAGCTTCCTGATTCAATAGATATCAAGAACGCCGGACTTATCGAACCGCTCTCATGCGCAGTTCATGGATTTGATCGCCTGCCTCGCATGGTTGGCTCAAATTACTTAATTTATGGATCCGGAACGATGGGTTTAATGATGATGGAGATGGCACATCGTAATGGCGCCGCAGCTGTCTACATGGTTGATGTAAATGCTGAACGCCTTGAAACTGCGAAAAAGTTAGGGAATTCAAGAGTTGCTACAAGCGCTGATCAATTTAAAGACCAACCTCGCGGGTGGGATGTAGTTATTGATTGCACTGGAAATGCTAAGGCAATTGCAGATGCTATTCCACGCACAATGCCAGGAGGCACTTTCCTGCAATTTGGAGTTTCAGATTACGCAACACGTACTGAAGTAAACCCATATTGGATTTACAACAAAGAGATCACAATTACTGGATCAATGGCGGTACTTCACAGCTTTGATCGCGCTGGCGATTTATTAGCTGAAGGACTTCTCAATTCAGATGTGATGATTTCACACAGATTTCCATTAGATGACTACGCCAAAGCTGTCGAAATGTTTAAAAATGGAATCGGACGCAAGATAACAATCGAACCGTATTCAAAGTAGATAAAAAATAGATAAGTAAGGAAGAGATGACTAACGTAGTTGTAATTGGTGATAATTTTATTGGGGCAGAGCACTACAAGAAGTCGCTCACAGGCCAAGCAGTAAATGTAACTTCAGTTGATCTTCCAGGAACTAAAGAGGAGCAACATACCGCTCAGCAGGTAATGGAAGTTAAAGGGCCTAACTCTGTAACTCCTGATGCCAAAGTGATCGCTGGAGTAATAGATGCGAATATTATTACCGCCCACTTTGCACCAATGGGTAAAGATTTAATTGATGCCGCTCCAAATCTAAAACTTATCGCGGTCGCAAGAGCGGGGTTAGAAAATGTTGATGTTGCAGAAGCAACTAAGCGCGGCATTGGAGTTGTGCCAGCATTTGGCCGTAATGCAAATGCAGTTGCAGAACTTCAAATCGGTTTAATGCTTGCAGAAATTAGAAATATAGCCCGTGCTGATGCGTCAATTAAGAGCGGGGGATGGCGCAAAGAATTTCCAGGTGCTCGAATTGAAATAGGTGATTCAACAATTGGCATGGTTGGTTTTGGCCATGTTGGTCGCTCTATGGCAAAGAAGTTATCTGGTTTTAATCCGACAATTCTGGTTTACGATCCATATGCAAATAAAGCTGACCTTGAGAAATTTGGCGTGAAGCAAGTTGAGAACATTGATTATCTATTTAAAGAATCAGATTTTGTTATGTGCCAGGCGAGATTAAGCCCAGAAACCGAAAGGTTTATTAACAAGCGTCTATTCGATTTAATGAAGCCAAGTGCTTACTTCATAAATGTCAGCCGCTCTCGTTTAGTAAATCAGGAAGATCTCCTTGCAACGCTAAAGGCGGGAAAAATTTCTGGTGCAGGTATAGATGTCTTTGATGCTGAACCACTTGCTGCCGATGATGAGTTCCGTAAATTAGATAACATAACAATGACAACACACTTTGGTGGCGACACTGAAGGAACAAATAAATACTCAGCTAAGTTATGTGCTGATGCAATCACAACTTTTATTTCGACTGGAAAAGTACCTTGGGCGGTAAACGCTAAGGATCTTGGCTGGGTTTAATTATGGGAAAGTATCTGCTTGGGCTCGACTGTGGGCACACAGTCACCAAAGCAGTCCTCTTTGATACCAATGGCAAAGAGGTTGCATCCGGTAAGGGAAAGAACGAAGTACTTTCCCTTAATCCGGGTTGGCAAGAGCGAACCATGGAAGCTGCCTCTGATGCAGCGTTAAATGCAATCTCTGAAGCAATTGTCGGATTTGATTCAAGTGAAATTATTGCTATTGGAGTTTGTGGACATAGCGATGGGCTC
>CAYPMF010000083.1:0-4659 GCA_964411805.1 uncultured Actinomycetes bacterium
AGCCTTTCAATTGATGCACAATTTGCTGAACGCAATGTCAATGAAGGATTCTCTGGTGGAGAAAAGAAGCGACATGAAATATTGCAACTTGAACTTCTTAAGCCAAAGATTGCGGTACTTGATGAGACTGATTCTGGTTTAGATGTTGACGCTCTTCGTATTGTTTCTGAAGGAGTGAATAGAGCAAAGGAAGCAAATAATATGGGCATTCTTTTGATCACTCACTACACAAGAATTTTGCGTTATATCAAGCCGGATTTCGTACACGTTTTTGCAGCTGGAAAGATTGTGGAAGAGGGCGGTCCAGAACTTGCTGAAAAACTTGAAGAGAAGGGTTATGCAGAGTACGTAACTGCATAATTTGATGAAACTAAACGTTGAGGAAATTAAGAAGGATTTTCCTATTTTTGGAAAATCTATGCGCAATGGTGCGCGCTTAATTTATCTCGATAGTGGTGCAACTTCTCAAAAACCAAGATCGGTCATTGCGGCTGAAGAAGATTTCTATTTCAAACATAATGCTGCGGTACATAGAGGTTCACATCTTTTAGCTGAAGAAGCGAATGAGGCCTATGAAGGTGCACGTGAAGTCATCGCTGAATTCTTGGGGGCGCCCAGCGAAGAAATAATCTTCACAAAAAGCGCCACAGAGTCTCTAAATTTGCTCGCTTATTCAATTTCAAACACCAGAAACTATTTAAGTGACGACGATGAAATTCTAGTCACTGAAATGGAACACCATGCAAATCTAATTCCTTGGCAAGAGTTAGCAAAGCGCACTGGGGCCAAATTACGTTGGATTTCAGTCAGTGAAGATGGTCGATTAGATCTTTCAAATATTGATTCTTTAATCAATAAGAAAACTAAGATTCTTGCAATCACCCATCAATCAAATGTTCTTGGAACAATTAATCCAATTGCGGAATTGGTTGAAAAAGTTCACTCTGTGGGTGGGCGAGTAGTCCTTGATGCATGTCAATCTGTTCCACATTTAGCAATCGATGTATTGAAATTGGGAATCGACGCACTAGCCTTTTCAGGCCACAAATCACTGGGTCCAACCGGAATCGGAGTCTTATGGGCAAAATCAGATTGGTTAAATGAATTAGAACCATTCCTTTTCGGCGGATCGATGATTGAAACAGTGACCATGGAGAGCGCTACTTGGGCTCCTTTGCCGCGCAAATTTGAAGCTGGCGTACCAAATATGGCGGGAGCTATCGGTTTGGGCGCTGCAATTCAATTTATTAATAAAATTGGTATTAAAAATATAGAAGAACATTTAGAACGCTTGAATCAATATACGCTACAGAAATTATCTGCGATTGATGGCTTAACTCTTTTTGGACCTAGCGATAATAAGAATCGTGGTTCAGTCTTCTCTTTTGCACTCTCGGATATTCATCCACATGATGCTGGCCAAGTCTTAGATCAATATGGCATTGCTGTAAGAACAGGCCACCACTGCGCATGGCCATTAATGAAGAAGTTCGGATTGAGTGGCACTACCCGAGCATCTTTATATCTTTATAACGATGAATCAGATGTGGATGCGCTAGTTGATGGAATTTATAAGACTAAAGAATATTTTGCGGTGAGGTAATGCAACTCGATTCTCTTTATCAAGAAGTAATTATGGATCACTACAAAAATCCAACCCATAAATCGTTATTGGCGAAGCCGGATGTTTCTGTGCATCACGTCAATCCAAGTTGCGGAGATGAACAAGATTTATCGCTTATTACTGAAGGTATAAATGTCGTAGATATTGGCTGGGAAGGTGTTGGTTGTTCTATTTCGCAGGCGAGTACTTCAATCATGGCAGATTTATTAATTGGAAAACCAATTGATGAGGCGCTCAAAATACACAGCGCTTTCCTCGAAATGATCCAAAGTAAGGGCAAAATTAATGGTGATGAGGCATTGCTAGAAGATGCAGTTGTCTTCGCTGGAGTATCAAAATTTCCAGCTCGGGTAAAATGTGCGCTATTGGGATGGATGGCATTTAAGGATGCTCTTTCACAATCGCTTAATATGAAGGGTGGAAAATAATGGCTAAAGAGACTTCTTTAGATGACATCACTGAAGCGATGAAAGATGTGATTGATCCGGAACTTGGAATCAATGTGATCGATCTAGGTCTTGTTTACGACATGCGCCTAGAGGATAAGACAGCGACTTTGGATATGACTCTGACTTCTGCTGCCTGTCCATTACAAGATGTAATTGAAGATCAAACGAAACAAGTATTAGCTGATCTAGTTGATGATGTAAAAATTAATTGGGTTTGGATGCCGCCATGGGGTCCAGCGAAAATTACTGATGACGGTAGAGAGCAATTACGTTCAATTGGTTTTACTGTTTAATTTTTTACCCCAAATTACTCTTCCAATTAAAATAGCAAAAGCGAAGAGCGCCCATTGAAAAGCGTAGGCAAAATGAGGGCCTGTTGATAAATTTGGTAGTTCTAAGGTAGATAAAGGTTGATTTTCTTTAGCTGAAATTAAATCAAAATAGATTTCGGGCGTTAAGCGAGATTTGTTAGGTAGAGCAAAAAAGGATCCTCCCAAATGGGTATTTAAAACCTCAGATCGAAGACGGACAACAATAATTTCTGGGTCTGGGTGAATGGATGGAACTGAGGGAGCGGTCATCGCGTCTTTACCTGCCGCGACCCATCCGCGGTCAACAGTAATTTTCCCTAAACTTTCTGAAGTGAATTCTTGAAGCACATGGAATCCAAATTTTCCATCTTGATATTGGTTTTTTAAAAGACGGAAGTTACTTTCAAAATTGCCATGTAATTGGAATTTCTTCCACTGATCGTTTTTGGAATCGAAGCTCTTTGGATCTTTTATAGGTTGGATATTTGCATTTTTAGAAATCTGCAAATTTTTATCGTGGACTCGAAGCCCTTTCTTCAATTGCCAATTGCCGGCGCTAAGACAAAGTGCAATTAAAAGTATGGCCATCAACCATGTTGCAAATGATTTTATTTTGGTCAATTAATCTCTTTTATATTTTGAAGCGAATTTGGATTTCCAGTGATGGTTTCTCTACCAGCATTTGCGACGATGACCGAGATGTAAGGTAAGAAAAGCGCTCCTACTAGGGTGAACCATCTATAAGGATTAGGAAGAATTACGGTAAGAATAAAACATAAGGTTCTAATCATCATGGATATGAAGTAACGCTTGGCGCGACCGCCCTGGTCTTTCTCCAAGGAAACAGGCGCAGAGGTGATGGAATGTGTTTCCTTCTTCCTGGCCATGGGCAAACTTTACGCTCAAATACTTAACAGTACCTACCTGGCAAGTTAAATTAAGAGCATGAGTGGAGATCAAAAGGTTGCCCTTGTCACTGGTGGAAATCGTGGCATTGGTTTAGCAATCGCCACCGAATTAAAAGCCCAAGGATTTTTAGTTGTTGTCGGACATAGGTCAGGCTCTGCTCCGACAGGCTTTGAAAGCGCAATTATGGATGTTTCAAAAACCGAGAGCGTTGATAATGCAGTTTTGGAGATCGAATCAAAACATGGAGCAATTGATGTTTTGGTTGCAAACGCTGGCATCACTAAAGATGGTCTTGTTATGCGAATGAGCGATGAAGATTTTGAATCAGTTATAAATACCAACTTAACTGGCGCCTTTAGAGTTGCTAGAGCGACTTCTAAAGGAATGATGAAGAAACGTTCTGGTCGCATAATTTTCATTGGTTCTGTCGTAGGACTACTTGGATCAGCTGGACAGGTGAACTACTCTGCAACAAAGAGCGGACTGGTAGGAATGGCGCGAAGTTTTGCTCGTGAACTTGGTTCCCGCGGAGTTACAGCCAACGTAATTGCACCCGGGTTCGTTGAAACTGATATGACAGCAGTCCTATCACCTGAGAAACAAGAAGAAATTAGAAAAAACATTCCTCTTCAAAGATTCTGTTCTCCTGAGGAGATTGCAAAAGCGGTAGCATTTCTAGCAAGTGAAAGTGCGGCATATATAACTGGCGCAGTTATCCCGGTTGACGGGGGATTGGGTATGGGACATTAATGGGAATTCTTCAAGGCAAAAATGTTCTAGTTACCGGGGTTCTAACCGAACAATCAATCGCATTTCACATCGCGCGCCTTGCTCAAGAAGAAGGTGCCAATGTAATTCTTAGTTCATTTGGTCGCGCCATGTCTATCACTGAGAGAATTTCAAAGCGTTTACCAAATCCAGCCCCGGTGATTGAATTAGATGTTTCAAATGATGAGCATCTAGCAAATCTTGCGACTGAGATTAAAAAGCATATGACACATTTAGATGGAGTTGTACATTCAATTGGTTTTGCGCCACAGACTGCGCTTGGTGGTAACTTTTTAAATACAGAGTGGCCTGATGTTTCAACCGCTGTGCACATCTCGGCTTATTCATATAAGTCTTTAACAATGGCTTGTAAACCGCTTTTTCCAGCTTCGGGAGCGAGTGTTGTTGGGTTAACTTTTGATGCAACAGTTGCTTGGAGTAAGTACGACTGGATGGGAATCGCGAAGGCTGCGCTTGAATCAACAAATCGTTATCTTGCTAAATTCCTCGGAAAAGAAAATATTCGATTTAATTTGATCGCTGCTGGACCTATCGCCACAATGGCGGCTAAATCGATTCCAGATTTCGCAATATTTGA
>CAYPMF010000084.1:0-4475 GCA_964411805.1 uncultured Actinomycetes bacterium
CGAGCGCCCCTATTAGAATGGCGCCGCTAATCGACGACGATTTAGGAGAATCACGGGTGGCCAACTTCGCAGATAATTTTGGAGCGAATGAGTGGCTCGTTGATGAAATGTTTGAGAAATTCAAACAAGATCCAAATTCTGTAGATAAAACTTGGTGGGAATTCTTTAAAGATTATTCGCCACAAACTCCTGCGGGTAAACCGTTAACAACAAATGGAAATTTAGGCACACTTGCCAGCGCGCCTAATGGTGGCAATCCGCCAGCGCCTAAGCGTGAGACAACTTCTGAGTCAACTTTTGCAAAGCAGGTGCCTATTGCTCCGACGCAAGTCGGGCAGAACAACATTGCTCCGACGCAAGTACATGCACCCGGTGCAACAATTCCAGAACACACTCCTGCAACTCCAACAAATTTAAATCAACCGGCTGCAACCCATCACACTCCAAATCCAAACGTTGCGGTGCCACCGGTTAAAAATCCATCAGTTAATCCAACTGCTCCAAGAATTTCCTCAACTGCGACTCCAGCTGATCCAGTAGTAAAACCAATTCCAACTCTTGTGACTCCTGGCGCTTCAACAACTGAACCGATTCGTGGCGTTGCTGCGCGCGTTGTCCAATCAATGGAAGCCTCGTTAGAAGTCCCGACTGCGACTTCAGTTCGCGCAATTCCTGCGAAGTTAATGATTGATAACCGTACTGTTATTAATAACCACTTAAAGCGCGCACGCGGTGGCAAGGTTTCCTTTACCCACATCATTGGTTACGCGATGATCAAGGCAATTCGTCAGATGCCTGAGATGAATAATTACTTTGCTGAGGTTGATGGGAAGCCAGCACTTGGAAAGCCTGAACACATTAATTTAGGTATCGCAATTGATTTAGCTAAAGCTGATGGCTCTCGCCAATTATTAGTTCCATCTATTAAGGGTTGCGAAGAGTTAGATTTCGCGCAATTCTGGGCTTCATATGAAGAGACTGTTCGTAAAGCGCGTGCTGGTTCGCTAACAGTTGAAGATTTTGCGGGAACAACTATCTCGCTAACAAACCCAGGAACGATTGGAACAGTTCATTCTGTGCCGCGATTGGTTCAAGGGCAAGGATTAATTCTTGGCGTTGGTGCGATGGATTATCCAGCTGAGTTTCAAGGTGCAAGTGAAGAGACGCTCGCCGATCTTGCAATCAGCAAGGTAATCACATTGACTTCAACTTACGATCACCGAATTATTCAAGGCGCTCAATCTGGTGACTTTTTACGCCGTATGCATGAAATTCTTCTGGGTGCCGATGGTTTCTATGATGAAATCTTTGCTGCGCTTCGCATTCCATATGTTCCGATTCGCTGGGTTGTAGATATTCAACATCGTAAAGATGATGCAATTGATAAGACTGCGCGCGTTCAACAATTAATTCATTCTTATCGAACACTTGGCCATTTAATGGCGGATGTGGACCCACTTCAATATAAGCAACGCCAACACCCAGATTTAGATGTAGTTACACACGGCCTAACCCTTTGGGATCTAGAACGTGAATTTGCAACAGGTGGCTTTGGTGGAAAGCCATTTATGAAGTTACGTAAAGTTTTAGGAATTCTTCGCGATTCATATTGCCGCCATATCGGCGTTGAATATATGTATATTGAAAATCCAGTTGAGCGAACTTGGATTCAAGAACATGTTGAAATTGGTGCTCCAGTAACTCCGCGCGAAGAGCAACTTCGTATTCTCCAGAAGTTAAATAGCGCAGAGGCATTCGAAACTTTCTTACAGACTAAATATGTTGGTCAAAAGCGCTTCTCACTTGAGGGTGGCGAATCGGTAATTCCATTACTTGATGCAATTGTTTCAGCAGCAGCAGATGCGAATTTGGAAGAAGTTTGCATTGGTATGCCACACCGCGGTCGCTTAAATGTTCTTGCAAATATCGCCGGTAAATCTGTTGGCCAAATCTTCCAAGAGTTTGAAGGCCATTACGCTGAGAACCAAGTTCAAGGTTCAGGCGATGTTAAATATCACTTGGGCGCTACTTCAGTATTTACAAATGATCATGGTGCATCGACAAAGGTTTATCTAGCTGCAAATCCATCACACCTTGAAGCTGTTAACCCAGTACTTGAGGGCGTTGTTCGCGCAAAGCAAGATAAGTTAAATGTAAAAGAAATCTTCTCAGTCATGCCAATTTTGCTACACGGTGATGCCGCATTTGCTGGCCAAGGCGTGGTTGCAGAAACCCTTCACCTTTCACAGTTAAAGGGTTACCGCACCGGCGGAACAATTCATATTGTTGTAAACAATCAAGTTGGTTTCACAACTTCACCGCATGCATCACGCTCTTCAACTTATGCAACAGATGTTGCAAAGATGATTCAAGCTCCGGTCTTCCATGTAAATGGCGATGATCCTGAATCTGTAGTTCGCGTTGCACGCCTCGCATTTGAATATCGCCAAGCATTTAAGAAGGATGTTGTTATCGACATGCTTTGCTATCGCCGACGCGGTCACAACGAAGGCGATGAGCCAAGTTACACACAACCTATGATGTACAAATTAATCGAGGCAAAACGATCTACTCGAAAGCTTTACACCGAAGCTCTCATTGGTCGCGGTGACATCTCTGTTGAAGAGGCGGAAGGCGTACTTCGCGATTACCAAACTCAATTGGATTCTGTTTACAACTCGGTTCACAACGTTGAACCTGAACATAAAGATATTGTGATTCCAGTTGCGCCAGAGCCAAGCACGGTAGTTACCGGCGTTAACGAAGAAACTTTGCGCAAGATCGCCGCAACTCAAACTGCCACACCAGAAGGTTTCGTGGTTCATCCTCGTTTGGCTCCGCAATTAGCTAAGCGCACACAGATGCTCGATGAAGGTTCTGTTGATTGGTCGACTGGTGAAATGTTTGCCTTTGGTTCGCTATTACTTGAAGGCCATCCAATTCGTCTTGCCGGTCAAGATGTGCGCCGTGGAACTTTCTCAAATCGCCATGCTTGCGTAGTTAATCAAGTAAATGGATCTGATTGGTTCCCACTTCAAGGTCTAATTGGAAACGATAACCAGTTCTTTGTATTTGATTCTCTGCTATCTGAGTATGCAGCGATGGGATTTGAGTATGGCTACTCTGTTGAGCGCGAAAATGCGTTAGTGCTTTGGGAAGCCCAATTTGGCGATTTTGCAAATGGCGCACAAACAATTATTGATGAGTTTGTCTCTTCCTCACTTCAAAAGTGGGGCGAGCGTTCATCGTTAGTTCTATTGCTTCCACATGGCTATGAAGGGCAAGGACCAGATCACTCATCTGCGCGCATCGAACGATACTTGGCTTTATGCGCTGAAGAGAATATGACTGTTGCTCAACCTTCTACTCCAGCAAGTTACTTCCACTTACTTCGTTGGCATATGAAGAATCCAGCTCGCAGGCCGTTAATAGTTTTCGAACCTAAATCAATGTTACGTTTGAAAGCGGCAGCATCAGGTTTAAATGATTTCACAACTGGATCATTCCAAAAGGTCATTGATGATAATTCAGTACAAAATGCAGCTCGCGTAATTCTCTGCTCAGGAAAGATTTACTACGATTTAATTGCAGAGCGCACAAAGTTAAATGAGCAATCAACTGCAATTATCCGAGTTGAGCAGCTGTATCCATTCCCAGCTAAAGAAATTTCTGAAATTATTAAGAAGCACCCAAATGCAAATCTACTTTGGGTTCAAGATGAGCCTGCTAATCAAGGACCGTGGCCATTTGTTTTTGAGAAGGCGCAAGAAATATTGGAAGGCCGTGCACTGCGCCGCGTTTCTCGTCGCGCAACTGCATCACCTGCAACTGGTAGTAGCCACCTCCATGAAGATGAGCAACATGCTCTGATTCTGGAAGCTTTCACCCGCTAAAACTTAATTAAGAGTTTTCCAACAATCTCTGCGCTAGTTAGCCAACCAAATTCCCTGGAATCTGTTGAACTTTCTGCGTTATCGCCTGTGACAAAGAATTTTCCATCTTTAATCTCAGTAATGCGTTTTACTTGATAAAAATCCTTTGCCCCAGAGTTATTCAAACGTTGGATTAAAACGATCTTGCCTAGCCACTTATCGCCAGTAATTCGTGAAAATCTATCTTTAGGACTTAGCCGAATAAAGAGCGCTCGTTGGCCACTTTTTAGAGTCGGCTCCATAGAATGGCCGCTAATCCGCACGCTCTGCAGAAAATTCATAACCCTAGTATTCTCCACTCATCAACTTTCAATTAACAATGGGAAGAGACGGAGAGAATTATGTTTAAAACTATTACAGCTTTCGCGCACTGCGATCTGCCATGTGGTGTTTATGACCCAGCTCAAGCAAAGATCGAAGCGCAATCAATCAAGGCAACTATGGAGAAGTACGCAGCTTCAAGCGATGCAGATTTCAAATCTCGCGCAGTAGCAATAAAGGAAGAGCGCTCAGAAATGGTTAAGCACCACCTCTGGGTACTAT
>CAYPMF010000085.1:0-4388 GCA_964411805.1 uncultured Actinomycetes bacterium
ACAGCATGGTCGTGGACGTTCAAAGGAATCTGAGTACCTATTACAGATGCGCGAGAAGCAAAAGTGCGCACGTATTTACGGTGTTCTTGAGCGTCAATTCCGTGGATATTACGAAGAGGCTAACCGCCTTTCAGGTAAGACTGGTGAAAACCTTTTAATCTTGCTTGAGACTCGTCTAGACAATGTTGTTTTCCGCGCAGGTTTTGCAAAGAGCCGCGACATGGCACGCCAATTGGTTCGCCACGGACACTTCCTTGTTAATGGCAAGAAGGTAAATATTCCTTCATATCGCGTAACTCCTATGGACATCATTGATTTGGTTCCAAACTCTCACGATAAGACACCATTCATCGTTGCAAGCGCAGAACTTGGTGAGAAGCCTGTTCCAGCTTGGATGGAAGTTGTTGGCGAGAAGCTACGCATCATCATTCACGGACAACCAAGTCGTCCAGTGATTGATACTCAAGTACAAGAACAATTAATCGTTGAACTTTACTCAAAGTAAAAATAAGTAAACCTGTAAAAAAACTAAGAAGACCAACCGGAGATCAAATAGTGGATCTCCCAGAAGTACGGAGGAAATAGTGCTAATTGCACAACGCCCAGTCCTCACTGAGGAAGTAGTAAGCGAACACCGTTCACGTTTCGTTATCGAACCGCTAGAACCAGGTTTCGGCTACACCCTTGGTAACTCATTACGTCGCACACTTCTTTCTTCGATTCCTGGTGCAGCAGTTACCAGCATTCGAGTAAATGGTGCGCTTCATGAGTTTACGACTATCGAAGGTGTTAAGGAGGATCTCACTGAGGTCGTTCTTAATATTAAGAACTTAGTTCTCTCATCAGATAATGATGAACCATCACTTCTTTATATCCGCAAGAGTGGCGAAGGCGCTGTAACAGGTGCTGATATTGCTGCTCCAGCTGGAGTTCAAGTACATAACCCAGATCTTCATATCGCAACTCTTAACTCAAAGGCTTCTTTTGAAGTTGAGTTAACTGTTGAGCGTGGTCGCGGTTATGTAACTGCTGTGCAAAATAAGCAAGCAGGTGGCGAAATTGGTCGAATCCCAGTTGATTCAATCTATTCACCAGTACTTCGCGTTACTTACAAGGTAGAAGCAACTCGCGTTGAACAACGCACAGACTTCGATCGCCTTGTAGTTGATGTTGAGACCAAGCCATCAATGCGCCCAGCCGATGCAATGGCATCTGCAGGTAAGACTCTTGTTGAGCTCTTCGGTCTAGCTCGCGAATTAAATGTAAATGCAGAAGGAATCGAAATGGGACCTTCCGCACAAGATGCAGCTCTTGCAGCTGACTATGCACTTCCAATCGAAGATCTTGATCTAACAGTTCGTTCATACAACTGCTTAAAGCGCGAAGGAATCCACACCGTTGGTGAATTGGTTTCTCGTTCAGAAGCAGATTTGATGGATATCCGTAACTTTGGATCAAAATCAATCGATGAAGTTAAGGCAAAGTTGGTTTCAATGGGTCTTCAACTTAAGGATAGCCCAATTGGTTTCGATCCAACTAAGCATGCTAATTATGGAATCGACGAAGACCTCGTCGATGCTGAGTAAGTCAGGAGAATAAAATGCCAAAGCCAAGTAAAGGACCTCGCCTAGGTAGCGGTCCAGCACATGAGAAGTTATTGCTAGGCACCCTGGCTGAACAATTATTTCAACATGGCAAGATCACAACGACAGAGAAGCGTGCAAAGCGCCTCCGTCCATTAGCTGAGCGTTTAATTACAAGCGCGAAGGTTGGAGATTTAGCTGCGCGTCGCAAGGTTGCTGCAACAATTCAGAACAAGAGCGTTGTTCACACACTCTTCGCTGATATTGCTCCAACATTTGCAACTCGCGATGGTGGATATACCCGCATTACAAAGGTTGGACCACGTAATGGTGACAACGCACAAATGGCGGTTATTGAGCTAGTTAAGTAATTAATCTCGTTATGAACGAGCCCACTCTTAACCCTAAGAGTGGGCTTTTTCGTTTAAAGATCATCCTTAGTTACGACGGCACAAATTTTGCAGGCTGGGCTAAGCAACCAGATCAACGAACAGTTCAAGGTGAGGTGGAAGCGGCGCTAACTAAAGTAATTAGCGCACCTACTGAAACAATTGTCGCTGGCAGAACTGATGCTGGGGTTCACGCCCTTGCCCAAGTTATCCATTTAGATATCCCGGAATCCTTCACTGATATTGAAAACTTGTCCTTTAAATTAAATCGAATTCTCGATGAGGATATTCGAATAATTAATTGCGAGAGCGCGCCTGAAAATTTTCACGCAAGGTACTCAGCTCTATCTCGCACCTACCAATACAAAATTATTGATGGTTTGGCAGTCGTTCCACCGTTAAATCGATATGACACGGCGGGCTGGTATCGCAAGCTCGATGAAAATCTAATGAATAAGGCGAGCCAACTCTTAATTGGCACTAAAGATTTCAAAGCTTTTTGCAAATTTCGTGCAGATCAATCAACTGTGCGAACTTTAATTGAGTACTCCTGGAAGCGTGAAGATGAGCGCTTAATCGCAACAGTTCGGGCAGATTCATTCTGTTATTCAATGGTCAGAAATCTTGTGGGCGCAATAGTTTGCATTGGTGAAGAACGCTACCCGCTTGAATGGATTACAAAAGTTTTAGATGAGAAAGAGCGAGTATCTGACTCTTATGTCTTTCCAGCAAATGGTTTAACGCTTGCCAGCGTTGAATATTAATCTTCAAGTCTTAATCTTCTAGGAATTTAAAAGCGGCCGCTTCACGACGATTATCCACGTTTAAAATTTCATAGATTCGCATAGTCTCTTGGCGAATGGTTGATTCGCTATATCCAAGTTCATCGCCAATTTCGCGATTGGTTAATTTCTCACGCATTAAATTTAAAATGTTATTTTGGCGGCGCGAGAGAACGCGACGTGAAATTCCTTCTTGGCGAGCGCCGCGAAACTCGGGAAGATTCTGTGCATATAGACCAGTTAGTCCTGTAATTGCTGCAAGAAATGAAGTCAGCTCAGAACTCCGTTTAATCTCTGATCGCGATGAAAGTCCAAGGGCGGCAATCGGATGTCCTTCAACTTTCATAGGAGCATTTATAAAAGTCTTTAATTGAGGATTTAGTGGATAATCCTTCATCATTGGATAATGAGATTCCCACTCATCTTTTCCAGTTAACCAAATTGTCTCTTGATTTCTAACGCATTCAGTCAATGGAAGTTCGGTATCGATATCAAAACTTGGCCACTTATCTGTGGCTTGCGTAGGTAAATTATGTCCGCCTGCAAAACGTAACTTTCCATCATTATCAGCGCGAAAAAAGTAGAGTGAAATTAAATCTAAATTGGTGAGAGTTTTTTCAACTAAATGTTTACCAAGAGCGGCAGCAGTATGTGAGCCTGCTGTTAAGAAGCGCGCGAGCTCTTCAATGCGCATTAGTAAATGCGGCTCGATCATTGCGACTCCTCTCTTTTCCGTCTCTAAACCTATTATTTATGGCGGGGGCGACATCGCCAAGGTCTGTAGCGCTCCAAAAACAGGGGATTTTTGACCCCGTTCCAGCCGATTTTGACCCCTTGCGGGGTCGCTAGTAACCTTTCCCTCTGCTCATTTGAGCGTGGAGTTCCAAATATTTGGAAATACATGAAGTTAGAAAGAGGTAAGCCGTGCGCACATTTACACCAAAAGCTGGTGACGTGACCCGCAAGTGGCATGTCATTGATGCAGAGGACGTTGTACTTGGTCGCTTAGCTACCCATGCAGCAACACTTCTTCGTGGCAAGCACAAGACAACTTTTGCACCACATATCGATATGGGTGACTTTGTAGTTGTTATCAATGCAGAGAAGGTTGCACTTACTGGCCAAAAGCACACACAAAAGTTTGCACACCGCCACTCAGGTTATCCAGGTGGAATCACATCTGTTGTTTACTCAGATTTAATCCAAGAAAATCCAACTCACCTAGTTGAGAAGGCAATTGTTGGAATGCTTCCAAAGAACAAGATTGGTCGCGCTCAAGCAACAAAGCTAAAGGTGTATGCAGGTGCAGAACACCCACATGCTGCACAAAATCCAACTAAGTTTGAGATCACTCAAGTTTCTCAAATCGTAAAGAAGTAAAGGAAAGCAATGTCTGATTTCGATGATCTAAATGAGGCTCCAACCTCTTACACATCAACTACTCCAGGTGCAGTAGCAACTTCTGGTCGCAAAGGAATCGTTGCTGATGGTGCAGGCGTAGGTCGTCGTAAGGAAGCAGTTGCTCGCGTTCGCTTAGTACCTGGTTCAGGTAAGTGGACTGTTAATGGCAAGGCTTTGGATGTTTACTTCCCAAATAAAGTTCACCAACAATTGGTTTCAGAACCATTCCGCAC
>CAYPMF010000086.1:0-4286 GCA_964411805.1 uncultured Actinomycetes bacterium
GATGCGATAAATCCCTTCCCGGAATGATGATGGCAGCAGCACGTATCGATGTTGCTTCAGTTTTTGTATATGCGGGTTCAACTCTTGCCGGACAAGTTGATGGTCGAGATGTAACAATCATCGACGCTTTTGAAGCCGTTGGCGCATGTGCACGTGGATTAATCACTCAAGAAAAAGTTGATGAGATTGAACGCGCAATCTGTCCAGGTGAAGGCGCTTGTGGCGGTATGTACACCGCGAACACAATGGCTGCAGTTGGTGAAGCGCTTGGTCTCTCACTTCCTGGCTCTGCTTCTCCGCCATCTGTTGATCGTCGTCGCGATGATTATGCAATCAAGGCGGGCGCAGCAGTTGTTGAGCTAATTAAAATGGGAATCACAACTCGTCAGATTCTTACTAAGAAAGCTTTTGAAAACGCAATCACAGTTGTGATGGCGCTTGGTGGTTCTACAAATGCAGTTCTGCACTTATTAGCAATTGCAAATGAGGCTGAAGTTCCATTAACTCTTGATGATTTCCATCGAATTGGATCAAAGGTGCCACTACTTGGCGACTTGAAACCATTTGGTAAATATGTAATGACAGATGTTGATCGTGTTGGCGGAATTCCGGTAGTACTTCGCGCACTTCTTGATGCTGGCTTATTGCACGGTGATTGCCTAACCGTTACAGGAAAAACAATGGCAGAGAATCTAAAAGATATAACCCCACTTGATCCAGATGGCGATGTTTTGCATGCAATTAAATCGCCACTTGCAGAAACTGGTGGAATAACAATTCTTGGTGGCTCACTTGCGCCAGAAGGTGCAGTTTGTAAGACAGCTGGAATTGGCGTAGAAACTTTTGAGGGACCTGCTCGCGTTTTTGAAAGAGAACAAGCAGCAATGGAAGCTCTAGAAAGTGGATCAATTAAAGAGGGCGACGTTGTTGTTATTCGTTATGAAGGTCCAAAGGGTGGACCTGGAATGCGCGAAATGTTGATGATTACTGGAGCAATTAAAGGCGCTGGTTTAGGTAAGAAGACTTTGTTATTAACTGATGGGCGCTTCAGTGGAGGAAGCACAGGTTTATGCGTTGGTCACGTTGCACCAGAAGCAGTTGATGGTGGACCGATTGCATTTATCAAAGATGGAGATTTAATCCGTATCGATACAGTCAAGCGCACTCTAGATTTATTAGTTGATGAGTCAGAGCTCGCAGAACGCCGCAAAAACTTCAAGCCGATCCCTCATAAATACAAGCGTGGGGTTTTGGCTAAGTACTCAAAAGTCGTTCAATCAGCCTCAACTGGCGCAGTCTGCGGGTAATAAAACCATCACTATTTGAGATTTCCATCTCAACTCTTGACCCATCTATTGCAGGTAAGCGAGAATACGGGCATGACAACATCAGTGGTCATTAGGAAGCGCGCAATCTAGTAACGCTAGATAGTGCGCTAACCCTCAGTGGAAAAACTGAGGGTTTTGTTATTTCTGAAGGGAGATGAAAAACATGAGCAATGAACAGATTACGGGGGCGCAGTCACTCGTCAAATCTTTGGAGCATGCTGGCGTCGATGTCATGTTTGGAATTCCTGGCGGAGCAATCCTTCCTGCATACGATCCAATTTACGATTCACCAATCCGCCACATCTTGGTTCGCCATGAACAAGGTGCGGGACATGCAGCTACTGGTTATGCGCAAGCGACAGGTCGTGTTGGAGTTTGCATTGCAACTTCTGGACCAGGCGCAACAAATTTAGTTACTCCGCTTGCAGATGCACAAATGGATTCAGTTCCTATTGTTGCAATTACTGGGCAAGTTGCATCAGGCGCAATTGGTACCGATGCTTTTCAAGAAGCAGATATTCGCGGTATCACAATGCCGGTTACTAAGCACAATTTCTTAGTTACTGATCCTGCAGAAATTCCAAGCGCAATCGCGCAGGCTTTTCACATTGCAAGCACTGGTCGCCCTGGTGCAGTTTTGGTGGATGTTGCCAAGGATGCCCTAACTACAAAGACAAATTTTGAATATCCAAAACATGTAAATCTTCCTGGTTACAAGGTATTAAATGAACCTAAGGCAGAATCGATTCGTGATGCTGCGGCTTTAATCGCATCATCTAAGCAACCTGTTCTTTATGTTGGCGGCGGAATTATCAAATCCAATGCTGAAAAAGAATTAATGAAACTCGCTGAAGTTACAGGCGCGCCAGTCGTAACAACTTTAATGGCACTTGGTTCATTCCCAGTTAGCCATAAGCAGAACCTTGGTATGCCAGGAATGCATGGAACTGTTGCCGCAGTAACAGCACTTCAAAAGGCAGATCTTCTAATCACTTTAGGCGCTCGCTTTGATGATCGCGTAACTGGAAAACTTTCTAGTTTTGCACCAAATGCAAAGGTAATTCATGCAGATATCGATCCAGCTGAAATTGGAAAGAACCGTAAAGCGGATGTTCCTGTAATTGGAGATTTAAAGGCAACTATTAGCGCGCTGATTCCTGAATTAAAGAACGCATATAAGAAGGAGCAACACGATTTAACGCCATGGTTGACTCTAGTTTATTCTTGGCGTTCTAAATTCCCACTTGGTTATGACAAGCCTTCAGATGGTTCACTTTCACCTCAATATGTAATTGAGCGGATTGGAAAAATTACAGGACCAGATGGAATTTATGTTGCAGGAGTTGGCCAACATCAAATGTGGGCCTCTCAATTTATTAATTATGAGAAGCCACGCACTTGGTTAAATTCAGGCGGCCTCGGAACTATGGGTTATGCAGTTCCTGCTGCTATGGGTGCAAAAGTTGGCGCTCCTAATCAAACTGTTTGGGCAATTGATGGCGATGGTTGCTTCCAAATGACTAATCAAGAGTTGGTTACATGCGCTCTTAATAATATTCCGATAAAGGTTGCCGTTATAAATAATGAGAGCCTTGGCATGGTTCGCCAATGGCAAACTCTTTTCTATAACGAACGCTATTCAAATACGCATTTGGATTCCAAGCGCATTCCTGATTTTGCAAAATTAGCAGAGGCGATGGGTTGCGTAGGACTAGCTTGTGAGAAACCTGAAGATGTCGACAAGACAATTGCTCAAGCAATGGAAATTAATGATCGTCCAGTTGTTGTTGATTTCAGCGTGCACCGCGATGCCATGGTTTGGCCGATGGTTGCTGCCGGAACTTCAAACGATGACATCGTCATTGCAAAATCAATGACGCCGGTATGGGATTCACAGGAGTTATAAGATGATGGCGCAATCACATCCAGATTCACAGACCGCAATTCGTTCTGCATCCAAGACTCACACACTTTCAGTTCTTGTAGAGAATAGCCCTGGCGTTCTTGCTCGCGTTGCTTCTCTCTTTTCACGACGCGGCTACAACATTGATTCGCTTGCAGTGGGTCCAACTGAAAATCCAACTATCTCTCGCATGACAATTGTTATAAATGTTGAAGACCATGCACTTGATCAAGTTATCGCTCAGTTAGATAAATTAGTTAACGTAATTGATATTACTGAGTTAGATCCAATTGCATCAGTTCAGCGAGAACTTTTACTTGTTAAAGTTTCAACGGATGAGAAGACTCGCTCTCAAGTTCTAGAGACTGTTCAATTATTCCGTGCCAAGGTTGTAGATGTGGCGCAAGATGCCGTCACAATCGAAGCAACTGGAAATAGCGAGAAAATTCAGGCGCTACTACGAGTTCTTGAACCATATGGAATCAAGGAATTGGTCCAATCAGGCTTGGTGGCCATCTCAAGAGGTCATAAACCTGGCTCGATTTCTTAATTAAGCTATAAAAAAATAAAATACTCCAATATATCAACCTCAATAAGACCCAATAAGGAAGGCAAGAAATGGCAACCCAGTATCACGACGAAGATGCCGATTTATCAATCATTCAATCAAAGAAGGTGGCTGTAATTGGTTACGGCTCACAAGGGCATGCACACTCGCTCTCACTTCGCGATTCTGGAGTTGATGTTCGAGTAGGTCTTGCAGAAGGTTCAAAATCTCGCGCAAAGGCAGAGGCAGAAGGACTTCGAGTTCTAAATGTTGCAGATGCAGTTAAGGAAGCAGATGTTGTTATGTTGCTTGCTCCTGATCACGTGCAACGCCATATCTACAATGATTCAATTAAGCCAAACTTAAAGCCTGGTGCAATGTTGATGTTTGGACATGGATTTAATATCCGTTTCGGTTACATCAAGCCAGAAGCAAATATTGATGTTGCAATGGTTGCACCAAAGGGACCAGGACACCTCGTACGTCGTGAGTACGCAGCGGGTCGTGG
>CAYPMF010000087.1:0-4091 GCA_964411805.1 uncultured Actinomycetes bacterium
AACCCCTGACCCCTTGCATGCCATGCAAGTGCGCTACCAGCTGCGCCACAGGCCCGTGAAACTTAAACGAATTTTAACTTGAAGTTTCGGTACCAAATACCGGTTCTGGAATTGAGCCTGCATTGTGTTCAACAAGAGTCCAACCATGCGCTTTTGGTTCTAAAACCGACCAACAAGCGTTAGATAAACCACCAAGTGCAGCCCAATTATCAAATGGAAGATTCAAAACTGAACCCAATAAACAACGTGCAGTTCCGCCATGCGTTACAAAAACTATAGTTCCCGTTGCATCTTTTATCGCACGATCAAATGCAGCTCTTGCACGCATCGCTACATCTTTTCGAGATTCACCAATTTGGCCAGCTTTAATATCTTTACCAGTTAACCAGGCACGGAAATTCTCTGGATCATTTGCATGATTCTCGCTTTCAGTCTTACCTTCCCAATTTCCACCATTTGTCTCGCGCAATTGCGAATCAATTTCTAATTTAATCTTTGTTAATTCAAGGAGAGGCGCTGCTGTTTGCTGCGCACGGATTAAATCGCTGGAGATAATGCGATTTGGATTCATGCCCGCCAAAGTTTTTGCTGCATGGTTCGCTTGGTACTCCCCAACCTTATTTAGTGGAATATCGGAGTGGCCCTGGAAGCGAGATTGAATATTCCAATCGGTTTGGCCATGGCGCCAGATGACGATTCTTAAATCTGACATTAGCGAGCCTCGGAAACATTTAGCGCAATTCTTGGGCAGTCATTCCATAGCCGCTCAAGCATGTAGTAATTGCGAAGTGATTGTGATTGCACATGCACAACTAAATCGGAGTAATCAAGAAGGACCCACTCTCCTGCTCCTTCGCGACGAAGTGGTTTCTCGCCAATTGCAGATAACTTTTCTAAAACGCTATCGACAATTGCATCTATTTGGCGATCATTTTGGCCAGTTGCAATTAAGAAAACTTCAGATAGAACTAATTGGTCAGTCATATCGATGGCCACGATATCTGTTCCTAATTTATCGGCGATAGCCTGAGCGGCAACTTGCGCCATATCAATTACCTTCTTATTTGCTGGCATATAAACCATACTTCTTTATATATGCAGCTACTGATTTAGAAATATTCTTTGAACTTCCGCTCTTTGAGATCTCTTCTCGAATTTGCGTTGAAGATATATCAATTGCATCAATTTCAATCTCTTTAAATTCAGATGCCTTTGCACCTGGGCGCTTAACGACCAAGATTTCTGCCATCTTCTTAATATCATCTGGGCGCTTCCATTTATTAAATGAAGCAGCTGCATCAGTGCCAAGAATTAGCGTGAAGTTATCTCGTGGGAAAAAGGCGCGAAGTGATTGCAAGGTATCAAATGTATAAGTTGGACCTTTCTTTTCCACCTCAATATCTATTACAAATACCTTCTCTTGAATTGCTTCTGGAAGATCATCAAGTGCAACTTCACACATCGAAAGGCGTTGTTTTGGAGTAGCGATTGGTTCTTCTGGCTTCATCCATGGCTGGCCAGTTGGAATTAAAGCTAGTTGATCAAATTTTGGTGCGAGTGATTCGATTACTTTTAAATGGCCCAAATGAATTGGGTCAAAAGTTCCACCCAAAAGGGCTATCGAATTACCGGTATTAAATTTCAAAAGTATTAATTAATCGCGATCCATACGTAGAACTAAATATAAGAAAAGTCCTAGCACTGCGAAGGAGAAAATCCCAAAGAAAAGTGGTGGGGCCGGAAGATGGCGTACTGCGCCTTCTGCAAAATTCATAAGGTAAATCTACCGCAAGCCATCCGGACCATTTGCTAAGAGAGTTTTGAATTGGCTCTCATTTAATACACGAACGCCCAACTCCTCCGCCTTGGCCAATTTCGATCCTGGCGAATCGCCAACTACAACAAAGTCTGTTTTCTTTGAAACCGAAGAGGAGCTCTTACCGCCACGTTCAATGATTGCCTCATTTACGCCATCTCGCGTGAAATCATTTAATGATCCTGTGACAACGAGAGTTAAACCGGCAAGAGTTTGTGGCAAGGTCGAATTTTTCAAATCTTCTTTTAATTGAACCCCGCTCTTACCCCACTTCTTAACAATCTCTTTGTGCCAATCTATTTCAAACCATTCAGTAATAGATTTAGCAATAATTTCACCAACGCCTTCAATATTGGAAAGTTCATCTTCACTTGCTTTAGAAATTGCTTCAATTGACCCAAAATTCTTTGCAAGTGCTTGAGCCGCAGTTGGCCCAACATGTCGGATCGAAAGCGCGACAAGCACTCGCCATAGTGGTCTGGTCTTAGCGCCTTCAAGTGCAGTTAGGAAACTTTCAGCATTTTTACCAAGCGAACCATCTTTCTTTAAGAAAAATTGGGATTTTGCAAGATCTTTTTGAGTTAATGTGAAGAGATCAGATTCGTCCTTAATTAATTTATCTTCCAATAACGCAGCCGCTGATTCATACCCCAAAATTTCAATATCAAGGGCAGCGCGCGAACCAATGTAGTAAATACGTTCAATCAATTGCTTTGGACATGATTGCGCATTTGGGCAACGAATATCTACATCGCCTTCAGATATTGCTCGCAGCGTTGCGCCACAATCAGGGCACTTCTTTGGCATTACGAATTTCTTTTCAGAGCCATCTCGGCGATCAATTACTGGTCCCAAAACTTCTGGAATTACATCGCCAGCCTTTCTTATTAATACCCAATCACCTATTAATACGCCTTTGCGCTCCACTTCTTGCGCGTTATGAAGCGTTGCATTTGTAATAGTTGATCCCGCAACCTTCACAGGTTCCATATAGGCAAATGGCGTTACGCGGCCAGTTCTACCCACGCTCACTTTGATATCAAGTAACTTTGTTACGACCTCTTCCGGTGGATATTTATATGCAATCGCCCATTTTGGAGCTCTCGAGGTAAATCCAAGCTCACGCTGAATATCTAATTCATTTACCTTAATAACAATGCCATCAATCTCATGTTCGACATCATGGCGATGATCTAGATAATAATTTATAAAGTCGCGTACCTCTTTTGCGCTCTTTACAACTTTATATCGAGTTGAAGTTGGAAGCCCCCAATTTTTAAGAAGCTCATATGCTTCACTCTGGCTGCCAAATTTCGCGCCCTCATTTGCACCAATTCCATGTACAACCATTGAGAGTGGCCGAGATGCTGTGACGCGTGGATCTTTTTGACGGAGCGAGCCGGCCGCTGCGTTACGTGGATTGGCAAAACGCTCTTTCCCGGACTCTTCAATTGCGTCGTTAAACTCATTAAATGCTTCTACTGGAAAGAAAACTTCGCCACGAACTTCCAAAACTTTGGGAATATTCTTTCCTTTTAACTCATGTGGCACAGATTTAATGGTTCGCACATTTAAAGTTACATCTTCGCCAGTAACACCATTACCTCGAGTAAGCGCCTTAACTAGCTTGCCATTTTCATAAAGTAAATTAATGGCCAAGCCATCTACCTTTACCTCACAGAGCCAAGAATTTTTATCGCTAACCTTTGCAACTCTCTCAAACCAGGCGTCTAATTCCTCGTCATCAAAGACATTATCAAGACTCATCATCTTTTCAATGTGATCTGATTGCGTGAAGTGGGTGGCAAATCCCCCACCAACTAAATCACTTGGTGAATCAGGTAATTTAAATTCAGGATGGGCGCGCTCAAGCTTTTGAAGTTCTTTTAATAACTTATCGAATTCACCATCAGTAATTGTTGGCTTATCTAAAACATAATATTTAAATTGGTGGTCGCGAATCTCTTCACACAACTGTGCGATTCGATGACGAACTTCTTGACTCACGAGACGAATTTATTCGGTAGCACAGACAGTCGCTGAACCCACCACGCGATCGCCGTCATAAATAACAAGTCCTTGGCCGGTAGCTAGGCCAAATAGCGGTTCATCTAATTCCACATGTATTTCAGTTCCAGTCTGCCAATATGTACATGGAAGTGGTGACCCATGTGCTCGCACTTGTGCAAAGCCAATTAATTTTTCATTAAGAGCTGGAATTGGACCGCACCAGATTGGTTTCTCGCCAACAATCTTTGATATTGCTAAATCTTCT
>CAYPMF010000088.1:0-4081 GCA_964411805.1 uncultured Actinomycetes bacterium
TCCCAATTGTTGTTGCAGTTAACAAGGTTGATAAGGAAGATGCGAATCCAGAGAAGATCCGCCAACAATTAACTGAGTACAACTTGATTGCGGAAGAGTATGGCGGGGACACAATCTTCGTAAATGTCTCTGCAAAATCAGGTCAAGGCGTTAATGAGTTAATTGATGCAATTCTCTTAACTGCAGATGCTGCAATTGATCTCCGCGCTATCGCTGAAGGTGTAGCGCGCGGTGTAGCAATTGAAGCCAACTTGGATAAGGGTCGCGGCCCAGTTGCAACAGTACTAGTGCAACGCGGAACTCTTAACGTTGGAGATGCAATCGTAGCTGGTGGTGCATTCGGAAGAGTTCGTGCCATGTTGGATGAGAATGGCGTAGCTGTTGAGCAAGCTGGTCCATCGCGTCCAGTTCAAGTTCTTGGTTTCACTTCTGTACCAAGCGCTGGAGATACATTTATGGTTGCTGAAGATGATCGCACTGCTCGTCAGATTGCAGAGAAGCGTCAACTTGCAATGCGTAACGCACAACTTGCAAAGGCGCGTAAGAAGGTCTCACTAGAAGACTTCATGGATCAATCAAAGATTTCAACTTTGAATTTGATTTTAAAGGGCGACGTTTCTGGTTCAGTAGAAGCGCTGGAAGATGCATTGATGCAACTTGATGTCGGAGCCGATGTTGATCTTCGCGTAATTCACCGTGGCGTTGGTGCAATTACAAAGGGCGATGTAACACTTGCATCTGCATCGACTGCTGTAATTATTGGATTTAACGTTAAGCCTGAACCGCAAACTGCAATCTTTGCTGATGCTGAAGGCGTAGAAATTCGTTTCTACAACGTTATTTACAAAGCGATTGAAGAGATTGAAGCTTCTCTTAAGGGACTTCTCAAGCCAGAGTTCGAAGAGGCAACACTTGGAAATGCAGAGATTCGTGAAATCTTCCGTTCATCTAAGTTTGGAAATATCTCCGGTTCAATCGTGCTCGATGGAATCATTAAGCGAAATGCAAAGGCAAGAACGCTTCGTAATGGCGTCGTAGTAGGCGAAGGCTTAACTGTTGAATCGCTACGTCGCTTTAAGGATGATGCAACAGAGGTTAAGGAAGGATACGAGTGCGGTATTGGACTTGGATCATTTAAAGACCTACAAGTTGGCGACGTTATCCAAACTTACGAGATGCGCGAGAAGAAGCGGGCATAACAGTGCCATCAAATCGTGCGCTTAAAGTTGCCGATCGCATTCGTGAGATTGTTGCAGCATCGCTAGAGACTCGAGTTAAAGATCCAAGGCTGGGCTTTGTCACAATTACCGATGTTCGAGTAACTGGCGATTTACAAAACGCTTCAATTTTCTACACCGTACTCGGAGATGATGCTGCACGTGAATCAACCGCTGCAGCTTTAAAGTCAGCAAGCGGAATGTTGCGATCTGAAGTTGGAAAGATTCTTGGACTCCGCATAACGCCAACTTTGGAATTCTTCCTAGATGGATTACAGGAATCAGCAAGCGCAATGAATGAATTAATGTCTGAAGTTGCTAAGAAAGATGAAGAGCTAAGAAAGCTACGTGAGGGAGCGAAACCAATAGGTGATGCTGACCCTTACAAGCATCATGAGTGATGGCTTTTTAATAGTAAATAAAGCTGGTGGTTTCACTAGCCATGATGTGGTTGCCATGGCAAGGAAGAAGTTAAAGACTAAGAAAATCGGCCATGCCGGAACGCTCGATCCGATGGCCACTGGTGTTTTAGTTCTTGGCGTTGGAATCGGCACCAAACTTATCTCCCTTATCGTTGAGGGAAAGAAGCGCTATCAAGGAACGATCCGCTTGGGCTCAAATACGACTACAGATGATCGCGAAGGCGAAGTTATAAGTAATTTCGATACCAAAGATATTTCAGATGAAGCCATTAAGGAAGAATTAACAAAGTTTGTTGGAAAGATTCTGCAAAAACCAAGTTCAGTGTCTGCGATTAAAATTGATGGAAAGAGCGCACACGAACGAGTTAGAGCAGGGGAAGTAGTTGATATTCCTGCCCGCCCAATTGAAATTTATGAATTGCAGGTTCTTTCGATAAGTAGAAGCGAAGGATTTATCGATATTGAGATAGATGTCGCTTGCTCAGCAGGAACATATATTCGATCTATCGCAAGAGATTTAGGGATAGCTCTACAGAATGGTGGGCACTTAATTAAATTGAATAGAAGCGAAGTTGCACCATTCAATTTGTCAGATAGCGCACCACTTGAGGATGCAGAGCTAATATCAATCTCAGATGGATTGACCAAAATTCTCCCAAGTCGCAGACTGAACCCACAGGAAGAACGAGAGATTTTCTTTGGAAGAGCGATAAGTAAATCTGATTCAGATTTAACCGCCGCATATAAAGTAAATGGCGATTTTGCAGCCCTTCTTACAAATAAAGAACTAGGTGGAAATATCATGAGTTTTCCGTCGCTAGTTAACGTGAAAGAATAGTGCGATGGCTACCGCAGTTTTAATTGGAATCTTTGATGGGGTTCATCAAGGCCACCAAGAGCTTTTAAAAATTGCTGCAAGCAAGGGCGATGTAACAGCGCTAACTTTTTATCCGCACCCGACTTCAATAATCGCACCAGATCGAACACCGAGAGAGCTAATTCCTCTTGAGGATCGCGTTCAATTATTAAAGAAGCATGGGGCCACCAAGGTTGAGGTAATTGAATTTACAAAAGAGTTTGCTGATATGTCACCAGATGATTTTGTTCGAAAAATTTTGATTGAAAAGCTGAAAGCAGACCATGTAATAGTAGGTGAAAATTTTACTTATGGCTGCAAAGCTCAAGGCAGAGCCGAAGATTTAAAGGGCTATTCTGAGTTTGAAACTATAGTGTTAAAGTTAGAAGAGAACCGCGGAAATCCTGTCTCATCTACTCGTATTCGAAATTTAATTATTGATGGCGATATTGAAAGAGCAGGCGAACTATTAACTCGACCACATTATCTACTTGGTCCAGTAGTTCATGGCGAGAAACGCGGTCGCGAAATTGGATATCCAACTGCGAATTTAGGACTTTCTAATTTAGCTTGCGTGCCTGCAGATGGAATTTATGCAGGTTGGTTAACAGTAGATGGAAAGACTTGGCATGCTGCAATTTCTATTGGAACAAATCCAACATTTCCTGGAATTCGCGGAAGACAAGTTGAAGCGTATGCAATTGATCAAGTTGGATTAGATTTATATGACAAGATTGCAAAAATTGAGTTTGGATTTAGATTGCGAGATACCCTTAAATTCAATTCACTTGATGAGCTATTAATCCAGATGAAAAACGATTGCATCGAAGCGGCAAGACTTACTGGATTCTCCGCATAAATAAGAGGCGATTTCTCTCAAAATTACTCCGCTGGTAGCCTTGTGCTCGAAAGCGAGTCGCAGTGCTTCGTGTAGCAAACCGAGGCCCTCGTGAAAGTAGAAGGAAGAGAAAGAAATGGCATTAACACCTGCTAAGAAGAAGGAAATTGTTTCAAAGTACGGAGCTTCCGCTACTGACACTGGAAGTCCAGAAGCACAAGTAGCGCTCCTATCAACAAGAATTGAAGAATTAACAGAGCACCTAAAGACTAATAAGAACGACCACCATAACCGTCGTGGTCTTTTATTGCTCGTTGGTAAGCGTCGTCGTATCTTGCAATATCTTGCAAAGACTGATGTGACACGTTACAGAGCGATTATCGACAAGCTCGGTATTCGTCGCTAAATAAACCAACGACAACTTCTACCGATTGAAATTGGTCCTCGGTAGTGGTTTACGCAAATTCGTATGCGTGAACTTCGATCGAAGATCCATTTCAAATTGGAAGTTGTCGTATTAAGAAATGGAGAAATGACCTATGGAGGGTCCAGACGTAAAATCATCTGTTGTTGTTATCGACAACGGAAAATATGGAAAGCGTGAAATTCGCTTTGAAACCGGTCGCCTAGCGCGCCAAGCTGCGGGTACTGCACTTGTCTATCTAGATGACGACTCAATGCTTTTATCTGCAACAACTGCATCAAAGCAACCGAAGGATCAATTTGATTTCTTCCCGCTTACAGTTGA
>CAYPMF010000089.1:0-3977 GCA_964411805.1 uncultured Actinomycetes bacterium
TCCACCAGAGAATCCTTCATTAACACTTCGTTCAGCAAATTGCGCATCAATTGAAAGGCTCGCCATCGCCTCTTTCACTTCATTGACCCAGGTACGTACCTTCGGAGCTTCACCGCGGATTGCAGTTGCGGCAGTTCTCAAAAAGTTCGTAACAGATACACCTGGTACTTCTACTGGATATTGCATCGCAAGAAAGAGTCCAGCTTTAGCTCTCTCATCAACCGACATATCCAAAATATTTGCGCCATCAAGTGTTACCTCACCCCCAGTAATTGTGTATTTAGGGTGGCCGGCAATCGAATAAGCAAGGGTTGATTTGCCTGAACCATTAGGGCCCATGATTGCGTGAGTCTCTCCTGAGTTAACAGTTAAGTTAACGCCTTTTAAAATCTCTTTAGATCCCTCTTCGGTATCAACACTAACCTTTAGATCTTTGATTATTAACTTACTCATTGTTCTCTCCTTTGCTTATAGAAACAAAATCATTTTCGTAAGAAACCTTGTAGGTCGCCACTGGTGAAACTGCCGGTGGCGTAACCGCAGCTCCAGTACGAAGGTCAAATTGAGCTCCATGCAACCAACATTCAATTAACGTTCCAGTTATTTCACCTTCAGATAAGGAGGCATCTGAGTGTGAGCAAGTGTCGCCGATTGCGAAAACTTCATTGCCAACTTTGGCAACACAAATGCTCTCCCCGTTCAGATCAACTCTTATCGGTTTACTCTCGTCCAAATCTGATAGCGCAATTTTCATCAAATTTTTCCAACCTTAGAAAGCTCAAACTCAACCTTTGCCATCAATCTCTCTTCAATTTCTTCATTCTTTATTAGCGAGACGATTTCATTGAAGAATCCTCGAATTACTAACTGTCTAGCTTCATTCATAGGAATTCCGCGTGACATCAAATAGAAAAGTTGCTCATCATCAAATTTTCCAGTGGTGCTTGCGTGCCCTGCACCAACAATCTCACCTGTTTCAATCTCCAAATTTGGAACTGAGTCCGCTCGAGCGCCATCACTCAATAAGAGGTTTCGGTTTAATTCGTATGTATCTGTGCCTTCTGCATTCGCTCTAATAAATACATCACCAATCCAGACGGTACGAGCAGCAGCACCGGCTAAGGCGCCTTTGTAATTCACTCGACTCTTTGCATATCCAACATTGTGGTCAACATGTAAACGATGCTCTAAATGCTGTCCATTTGTTGCAAAGTAGAGACCGTTCAAGTTAGCAAACGCACCGGGTCCGGTGTACTCAACTGTAGGAAGCAGTCTCACAACTTCACCACCCATAGTGATAACAATTGAGTTGAATGTAGAGTCTTTAGCCAAGATTGCGTGGTGGCGCCCAAGATGAATTGCAGTCGAATTCCACTCTTGAATTGCAATAAAATCTAGTGACGCACCCTGCTGCAAAATAAATTCGATCTCTTCAGAGATATTTGCATCGCCAGTATTGTCAATTACTAATTTAGCATGTGCGTTTTCTCCGACGATAACCTGAAGACGAGATCCAGACGGCTTTGACCCATCAATCTTTCGAGTTAGACGGATTGGCTCTTGGTCCTCGAAGTTTTTCTCGATTTTTAATATTTGGCCAGACTTAACATCTCTTCTTACTTTCTCAGAAGCGCTATCGGAAGTCTGAGATGCAGGCGTGATTGCGCTCGATTCCAAAGAAACACCGGATTTATTGTTGTTGAGTTCGTAAGAGTGCGCTTCACTTAGAACGCTATCCGCGTTCAAAAGTTCCTGTAGTTTCTTTACTGGAGAGAAACGCCAAGCCTCTTCTCGCCCTGACGGAGTTAGGTAGTTGGTATTTAAATTAGACATTAACCCACCGAACCTTCCATTTGGAGTTCGATTAATCGATTTAGCTCAAGCGCGTATTCCATCGGAAGTTCGCGAGCAATAGGTTCGATGAACCCACGCACAATCATTGCCATTGCTTCATCTTCGCTTAATCCGCGCGACATCAAGTAGAAAAGTTGATCATCGCTAATCTTCGAGACTGTCGCTTCATGGCCCATGTTGACATCATCTTCACGGATATCTACATATGGATAAGTGTCAGAACGCGAAATGGTGTCGACCAAAAGCGCATCGCATTTAACTGTTGATTTAGAACTACTCGCACCTTCAAGTACTTGTATCAAGCCACGATAAGAAGTGCGGCCACCGCCTCGAGCAACAGATTTAGAAATAATTGTCGAAGAAGTGTTAGGCGCAGCATGAACCATTTTTGCACCAGCATCTTGGTGTTGCCCTTCTCCAGCAAAGGCAATAGAAAGAGTCTCACCCTTAGCATGTGGTCCCATTAGGAAAACAGCTGGGTACTTCATAGTTACCTTTGAACCGATATTTCCATCAATCCATTCCATAGTTGCACCTTCAGCACAGGTCGCTCTCTTTGTGACTAAGTTATAAACATTGTTCGACCAGTTTTGAATAGTTGTGTAGCGAACTCGAGCATTTTTCTTAACAACGATTTCCACTACTGCAGAGTGCAATGAATCTGATGAATAAATCGGAGCAGTACAACCCTCGACATAATGCACATATGAACCTTCATCGGCAATGATTAACGTTCTTTCAAACTGCCCCATATTTTCAGTATTGATTCGGAAATATGCTTGCAATGGAATTTCTACATGCACACCTTTTGGTACATAAATAAATGAACCGCCTGACCAAACTGCAGTATTCAATGCGGCAAATTTATTGTCGCCAACTGGAATTACGCTACCAAAATATTCCTTGAATATATCCTCATGTTCTTTTAGCCCCGAGTCAGTGTCTAGGAAAATAACACCTTGGGCAGCAAGATCCTCACGAATTGAGTGATAAACAACTTCGGATTCATATTGAGCTGCTACGCCTGCAACCAGACGTTGCTTTTCCGCTTCCGGAATCCCAAGTCTGTCATATGTATTTTTAATGTCTTCCGGAAGATCTTCCCAACTTTGGGCTTGTTTCTCGGTGGATCTCACGAAGTATTTGATCTTGTCAAAGAAAATTCCTGAAAGATCTGATCCCCAATTTGGCATCGGCTTCTTATCGAAGAGGTTGAGCCCCTTTAAGCGAAGGTCGAGCATCCACTGTGGCTCATTCTTCTTTGATGAGATATCTCGAACAACCGCTTCACTAAGTCCGCGTTGCGCAGTTTCACCCGCCACATCCTTATCGGCCCAACCATATTCATATGTGCCAATACCCTCTAATGATTCAAGAGTTTTAGTTGCATCGCTCATTACTTCTTCTCCTTGGCAGTTTGGTTGAGATTTGAAACCTTTGAATTATTCGGGATAAAAGTTGTACACACACCATCTCCTCGCCCAATAGTTGCAAGCCGTTGTACGTGGGTCCCCAGAATTTCAGAAAACATCTCAGTCTCCGCTTCGCATAGTTCAGGAAATTCCGCTGCGACATGAGCAATTGGACAGTGATTTTGGCAAAGCTCTTCCCCAATTCCTTGAGAATGAATATTTGCTGCAAAACCCTCTTGAGTTAAAAACTTTGAAAGCGCTCTACTCTTTTCAGCAATATTTTTTTTTCCAGAAAGTTCCTGTTCGGCGTTTCGCCCAATTTCCGATGCGCGACTCTTCGCAAAATTTATAATTTGTGAACGATCGCCATCTTTAGAAATAAATTTTAAAACTGAAACAGCTAAATCATCATAAGTGTGTTCAAATTTTTGTCGACCGATATCAGTCAAAACAAAGACTTTGGATGGACGCCCTCTGCCACGCGTCGAGGTACTACGTTGATATGGCTCTCTTGCAATAAGAACGCCTGACTCCAATAGTGAATCCAAGTGGCGTCTAATTCCTGCGGGAGTGATCTTTAAGCGGCGCGCGAGCGTAACTGCCGTTGCCGGTCCATTTTCTAGGATGGTGCGGACCAATAGGTCTCTTGTCTTGTCCTCACGCTTTTTCACAACAGAATTGTTGCGTAATTCAGTTAACTTTGCCAATCGG
>CAYPMF010000090.1:0-3926 GCA_964411805.1 uncultured Actinomycetes bacterium
CCAAACCAACCAAACCAAAGTAACCCAGCACCTAATAAAACAAATGGAACGTTGTGTGGTCTAAAGCGTTGGCTTGGCCAACCCTTTCGTTTGCCAACCACAAGTATCAGCGCAAGTGCGGCAACGCCTGCGTTTGCATGCACAACAGTTCCGCCAGCAAAATCTAGAGCGCCTAATTTAAATAACCAGCCACTTGGTGAAAAAACCCAGTGAGCTACAGGCGCATAAACCAAAATTAACCAGAGCGCTGTGAAAACAATCCAAGAACCAAATTTCAGACGATCAGCAGTTCCGCCGGTGATAAGTGCAGGTGTGATGATTGCAAACATCAACTGAAATGCACAGAAAACAAGTGGTGGAACAGTGAGTGATTCAAAGCCAGTTGCTTGTTGCCAAATGTGGTTTAAACCAAATTGGTGAAGGTCTCCAATCCATTTGCCATTACCACTGAATGCCAGGCTGTAAACGCCGGTGATCCAAAGAACGCTAACTACTCCCATTGTTACAAAGTTCTGGGCGAGCATTCCTAAAACATTTTTAGCCCTAACCATTCCTCCATAAAAGAAAGCGAGTCCGGGCGTCATAAGTAGAACCAGAGCAGCAGAGACAATCACCCAAGCGGTATCTCCAGTATTAAAATTCATCCTTACTCCTATTAATAAAGTTTCAACCTCGCCGTTGAGGACTGGCGAATAGTTGCAAGGTAGGGTTTCAATGGAGAGTTAATCGTGTTACGTGAGCATGAATTTGGACTCTATATTGTTAAATACTGATTACAAAAGTGATGCAAGGTAGGAATCGGCATCAAAGGGCGCTAGATCTGAAGCCCCCTCTCCGGTTCCAATTAATTTAATTGGGATTCCAATCTCTTTCTCTATTGCTAGTGCAATTCCACCTTTAGCACTTCCATCCATCTTGGTAAGAATTAGGCCTGTAATTGCAACGCTCTCTGTGAAAATTTTGGCTTGGGCTAGCCCATTCTGACCCGTGGTCGCATCAACAACTAAGAGAACTTCATTAATAGGGGACGACTTTTCTACAACACGTTTAATTTTTTCGAGCTCATCCATTAGGCCGGATTTTGTGTGAAGCCTTCCAGCGGTATCAATAACTAAATAATCAAAACCTTCAGAAATTGCACGCTTAGCCCCATCAAATGCGACTGAAGCTGGATCGCCATTGGCAGGACCGGTAACAACAGGTACAGATAGCCGCTCTCCCCAAGTTTGAAGCTGTTCAACTGCGGCAGCACGGAAAGTATCAGCTGCTACCAATAAAACTTTCTTATCATTCGATTTAAGAAGTGAAGCTAACTTTGCAGAAGAGGTTGTCTTTCCAGTTCCATTTACGCCAACTACCAAAACTGTTTGCAAACTATTACCACTTGCAATTGCTCGATCTTTTTGGCTTAGCCAACCTTTGAGGGCAGTTAAAACAGCGTCCTCATCTTTAACTTTCTTGGCTAACTCAATAATCTCTTTTGAATTTGCAGCGCCTAGATCAGATTCAATTAAAAGTTTTTCAACTTCCGAAAAGTCTTGTGAGGAAGTTAATCCACCTTTAACTTTCTCGAAGAGGCGCGAGAAAAGTCCCATTTTTAATTAAGCGTTTTCGACTTCTCGAATACGTTGGGAGATAACTTCAGATACTCCATCGCCCTTCATTGTGACTCCGTAAAGAGCATCGGCAATTTCCATAGTGCGCTTCTGGTGAGTAATGATGATGAGCTGTGATTTTTCACGAAGCTCTTCGAAAACGCCAAGTAAACGACCTAAGTTCGTATCATCAAGTGCGGCTTCAACCTCATCCATCACATAGAACGGACTTGGACGTGCTTTAAAGATTGCAACAAGAAGAGCGACAGCGACAAGTGAGCGCTCTCCACCAGATAGAAGTGAAAGTCGTTTTACACGCTTTCCTGGCGGACGTGCTTCCACATCAACACCAGAAATCGTTGGATCTTCTGGATTAGTAAGAATCAATCGACCATCACCACCTGGGAATAGGCGAGCAAAGATTGCCTCGAATTCTCGTGCAGTATCTCTATACGCTTCAGCAAAAATCTGTTGAACTTTTTCATCAACCTCTTTAATAATGTCTAGTAAGTCATTCTTTGTCTTCTTCAAATCTTCTAATTGCTCAGCCAAGTAACGCAGACGCTCTTCAAGAGCTGTGTATTCCTCAAGTGCAAGTGGATTAATTTTTCCAAGAAGCGCTAGCGCCTTTTCCGCTTGGTTCAGACGCTTCTCTTGCTGCTCTCGACGATATGGAATTAGCGGACCTGGAACAAAGTTGCCTTGATCATCTTCTTCAAATGTTGGTACATCATTATTTGGACCATATTCATTAATCAGAGTTGTTACATCAACGCCAAGTTCTTCAACAGCTCTAAGTTCAAGTTGTTCAATTCGCATACGCATTTCAGCGCGAGCTAATTCATCTTTATGAACACTCGAAGTCAATACTTCTAATTCAGTTGAGAGCTCGCGGCCGCGAACGCGAAGTTGCAGAAGTTCGCTCTCACGTGCACTTCGTGAACCTTCTAAACGTTCACGTTCATTTGTCGCCTTTGAAATCGAGACTTCAATTTGAATTAGAGCTTCGTAAGCCGCATCGGCAATAGCTTGCGCAGTAACTGCAGCGTTCGCGCGTTGTTCGCGACGAGTTACCGCTTTACTTGCGCTCTCACGTTCATGAGTGGCCGCCGCTTCCAACGCCGCAGCGCGATCGCTAACAGCGCTAGCTCGCTCTTCAAGGGTACGTACATTTAAACGAGCCTCAACTTCTGTTGAACGAGATGATGAAACTTTTGAACGTAGATCTTCAAGATGAGTTAAATCTGGTTCAGCTGGTGCTTGATGAGATTCAAATTGCGAAATGGCTGCTTGTAAGTCAGCTTCATCAGAAGAGCGTTGTTCGGTAGCTTCATTGAGCGAAGTGGTTAAGCGCTCTACTTCATCGCTAGCACTCTTTACATTCTGGCCAGCAACTGCAATTTGTTCAGCAAGTCCAGACATCTTTGCATCTGATTCATTTAGCTTTGAAAGCGCGACATCATAAATACTCTGGCGGGAGCTTAAGGTCTCTTCTGCTCGGGCTATTTCAAACTTTAAGCGATCGCATTCTGAGCTCACGCTTTGAAGCTCAGATTCGGTCTTCTCAATTAAAGTTGAAATTTCTATCGCAGAGTTCGAAGTTGGTGAGCCACCGCGAATTCGATTACGGCTAAGCACATCCCCATCTCGAGTAATTGCAACAACAGTTGGTTCTGCAGCTAGCGCGCTCTCTGCCTCGCTTAGATTTTCAACCGCAACTATTCCTTGCAATAAATGCTTGATTGCGTCTCCAATTTCATCGGATGAGACAAGCGATGAAAGCGCAGTAAATCCTTGTGGAATTGAACGGCTTATTCCAGATAGACCACCATCAACAACCATTAATTCGGTACGGCCTGCTGAATCGCGCTTTAATAAATTTAACGCTGAAATCGCAGATGCAACATCAGCAACCACAACTGAATCAGCAAGTGGCCCAAGCGCAGCAGAAACTGCAACTTCCCAACCTCGTGAAATTGAAATTAGAGATGCCAGGCGACCGCGAGATCTAATTCCACTTGATAAAACTGTTGCTGATCCATCTTTCTGAACCAAACTCTCTTGAAGTGCGCGCAATCTTCCTTCTAGCGCTGCCTTATTTTTTGATGCGGTAATTTCACGATCCCGAAGTGAAATTATTTCTCGGTTTGCCTCTTCAAGTTTAGTTTTTGCGTTTTCAAATTCGCCATCTAAACCTGGTTCTCCAGCATCGAGTGAAGCAATTTGCGTTTCAAGCAGGGCAAAGTCTTCCTTAAACTTATTCCAGCGCGCAGTTGCTTCATCACGCGAATTGGTAAGACGTGTGATTTCAGAGTTTGTTGCATCAATTCT
>CAYPMF010000091.1:0-3907 GCA_964411805.1 uncultured Actinomycetes bacterium
GGACATAGCGATGGGCTCTACTTATTAGATAAATCTAATAAGCCGCTTCGTAATGCGATTTTTGCTACTGATAATCGCGCACAAGATATTGCAGATGAACTTGCCCAATCGGTTGGGGATGAAATCTTAAAACTAATTGGGCAATTCTTATTTCCAGCTTCACCTGGCGCGCTTTTACTCTGGTTGAAGCGAAATGAGCCAGCGACTTATAAAGAGATTGGAGCAGTCCTTCACTGCAAAGATTGGATAAACACTGTACTAACAGAGAAAGTTGGAATTGAAGTTTCAGATGGCTCTGGCTCAGTAGTTGATATGAATAGCCATAAAGTTTCTCCAAAAGTTCTCGAACTGCTTGGCTTAACTGAACTAATTGGGCTTTTTGGAGAGCCTAAATTCTCCACAGAAATTTTTGGAGAGATAACAGAAAGCGTTGCCATTAAAACTGGTTTAAAAGTGGGTACACCGGTTATTGCTGGCGCACACGATGTACACGCAGCCGCAATCGGCGTTGGAACTTATAAATTTGGCGAAACTTCTTTAATTTTTGGAACTTGGTCAATCAATCAAGTATTCGCTGATAAACCAATTCCAGATATGCGTTGGCATACTCGCGCCACAGTTCAACCAAACCGTTGGCTTCATATGTCTACCTCACCGGCCTCCGCTTCAAATGCCAATTGGTATTGGGATTTAATAGGTGCAACGCAAATTTCAGAGATAACCGAAGTTATCAATCAAGCGGATAAAGCCTTTGAAAATTCAAATCGCCCATACTTCTTTCCTTATCTATATGGCGGTCCAGCAGGTTATGCAGGCGGAACCGATCTCGGTGTCATTAGTAATTGGAAAGATAAATATGAGGCAGCAGCAAGTGTTATGGAGGGAGTTGTTTTTAACCATAAACATCACTTCGATATGCTCTCTGAAAAATTAGATACATCAAAGCGAATCGTTGCCACCGGTGGTTCAATGCAATCACCAATTTGGGCGCAGCTAGTAGCCGATATTTTCAATCGTGAAATTGAACTAAGCGATACGCAGGAATCAGGTGCAAGGGGAATCGCACTCCTAGCTGGTGTATCAAAAGGAATTTATAAATCAATTGATGAAGCCATCGCTAAGTGCGTTGGAATCTCTAGCGTAGTTAAGCCGAATCAAAAGCGTAGCCAACTATTTATGGATCGTTATAAGCAATATCGAGTCGAAGCGAAGAGGATAACTAAGGTATGAAAGAGATATTTAGCGGCCCAGGCGCAGTAGGCGCATTTAATGTAATTCAAATAGAACATGCTGAGGCTTTAACTCAAGCTTCTTTGACTGCAAAGCTACCAATCATTCTTCAAATTAGTCAGAATGCGGTTAAGTATCACGGTTCACTTAAGCCTATTTCAATTGCTACGCGAGCAATCATCGATGAGTCGGGCGCTAAGGCATACCTGCATTTAGATCATGCTGAAGATACCGAATTAGTGCGTGCAGCTATCGACCTTGGATTTGATTCCGTGATGTACGACGGCAGCAAGTTGGATTTTGCCGAAAACGTGAAAAGTTCAAATCAAATGGCAGAGCTTGCACATAAAAATGGCGCTCTTATTGAGTTAGAACTTGGCGAAGTCGGAGGCAAGGATGGCGTCCATGCAGCCGGTGCCCGAACTATTCCTTCCGAGGCAAAGCAATTTATCGCAGAGACAAATGCCGATCTTCTAGCTGTTGCAGTTGGTTCATCACATGCGATGACAACCCGCGATGCGAAATTGGATTTTGAATTAATTAAAGAGTTAACGGCAGATGTGCCAGTTCCTTTAGTTCTGCATGGCTCATCAGGCGTAAGTGATGGCGATATTCAAGAGGCAATTCGAGCTGGAATGCGCAAGGTTAATATCGCGACACATTTAAACCATGTCTTCACTGAATCGGTTCGTGCAACTTTGGCGGCTGATCCAAAGATGGTTGATACTCGCAAATATATAAAGCCAGCTCGCGAAGCTGTGGCGAATGAAACAGCCCGACTTCTGAAAATTTTGGATTTGCAATAGTAAATTTTGATAATAATTAAAGGAAGAGATGAAACTAAATAGATTATCGAACGCGACGCTAGGCCAACTGCCTGCAGAAGTTATTCGTCCAACATATGACCGATCTAAAGTATCGGCTGGCATTTTGCATTTTGGCGTTGGCGCATTTCATCGTTCACATCAAGCGCTCACTATTGACCGACTCCTTGAAAAGGGGAAGGCGCAAGATTGGGGAATCGTTGGTGTTGGCTTACTAGCAAATGATTTCAAGATGCGCGATGCATTGGTTCCGCAAGATTGTCTCTACACCCTTATTACCAAGCACGCGGACGGAAAGATGGATTATCAAGTAATTGGATCGATAATCGAGTATTTATTTGCACCTGATAACCCACAAAAAGTAATTGAAAAACTAATTGATCCAACTATTCGAATAGTTTCGCTAACTATCACTGAAGGTGGCTACAGCTTTGATCGTGCAACAGGGGAGTTTGATCCAAATACTCCTGGCGTAAAGCAAGATGTAGCAGATTCAAGCGCACCCGTTTCGGCTTTCGGATTTATATATGAAGGTTTAAAGAAGCGTAGAGAACTAGGCCTGCCTGCATTTACAGTGCAATCTTGCGACAACATTCAAGGTAATGGCGATGTAGCAAAGAAGATGATGGTCGCTTTTGCTAAATTAAAAGATCCATCATTTGCAAAATGGATGGATGAGAACGTTGCCTTCCCAAATTCCATGGTTGATCGCATCACTCCAGTAACAGCACCTGGCGATATTGAACTTGCCGCAAAAGGAACTGGGCTAGTTGATCAATGGCCAGTTCCATGTGAACCATTCTTTCAATGGGTGATTGAAGATCACTTCCCACTGGGCCGCCCGCCATTTGAAGAGGCGCACGTTCAAATGGTTAAAGATGTCATGCCTTATGAATTGATGAAGCTTCGTTTGCTTAATGCAAGTCATCAAGCGATCTGTTATTTCGGTCGCTTAAGCAATTATGTATATGTCCACGAAGTTATGCAGGATCCACTTATTGAAGGTTTGATGCGTCGTTACATGGATGAAGAGGGAACGCCAACACTTTCACCAGTGCCAGGCGTTGATCTAGTTGATTATAAAAATCAACTAGTAGAACGATTCTCAAATCCGCAAGTTCTAGACACAGTGGCACGTCTAGCGGCAGAGTCATCTGATCGAATTCCAAAGTGGTTAGTTCCAGTAATCCGCGAGCAATTAGAAAAGAATGGCCAAGTTAAATTTAGCGCAGCAATTGTTGCTAGTTGGGCTCGCTACGATGAAGGCACAGATGAAGTTGGACAGGCCATAAATGTTGTTGATCCACTTAAAGATGAATTGATGGCAATCGCTAAGACGCAAGGCTCAAATCCAAAAGCTTTTATCGAAAATAAGCGACTCTTTGGTGACTTAGCTTCAGATGAAAGATTTACCAAACCTTATTTAGTGGCCCTTGACTCATTGCATAAAGTTGGCGCACAAGCCACACTTAAGTCACTGCTTAATTAGTCAAAATAATTAAAGGAAGTTAGATGAGTCAACTTCGTTGGGGATTTATAGGTAACGGTTGGATTGCTAAGGTAGTCGCAGAAGATTTCCTTCTTGCTGGAATGAAGATTCAGGCTGTTGGCGCTAGAACTCAGGCTAAAGCCGATGAATTCGCGGATGCTTTCAAAATTCCAAATCGCCATGACTCATATGAAAAATTAGTAAATGATCCGGAAGTAGATATCGTCTACGTAGCCACACCTCATCCAATGCATAAGCGCGATGCCCTGCTCGCAATCAATGCAGGTAAGCACATCCTCTGTGAGAAGCCATTTACTATCAATGCCAAAGAGGCTAAAGAAATTTTAGATGCAGCAAAGGCAAA
>CAYPMF010000092.1:0-3735 GCA_964411805.1 uncultured Actinomycetes bacterium
TTCATAGAAAGCAAGGTTAGACGAGTACCCTTCATCTATGACCACGGCACCTGGTGCTGGTGGCGAGGCAAAGCGGAAGAAGCGACGTAAACGTCGTCCAAAAAGCCCCACCGCATCAAATCAGAGTTCTAACAGTGCAAATAACACTGCCAAAACTTTTACAGGGAAAAATAAGCCCGGTAATCGCGCACGCCCTTATTTAAAGCGCGTTGATGAAGTTAGCGCTGGCGGATTAGTCATTGATACAACCGGAACAAAAGGCTTATTAATTGGCCGCCGTGATTTAAAAGATGAAGCTCGTGAAAAATTAATCTGGTCGCTTCCAAAAGGACATATTGAAGAGGGCGAGACTCCACAACAAGCTGCGATTCGCGAAGTGCAAGAAGAGACTGGAATTCAAAGTGAGATTCACCGTGAACTTGGCGTAATTGATTTCTGGTTTATGGCATCTGGAAAAAGAATTCATAAAACGGTTCATCATTATTTATTTAAAGAGACCGGGGGGAAATTAGCGCCACAAATTACTGAAGTGGATGATGTGCGCTGGTTTCCACTTGAAGAGATTGTGACACTTCTAGCTTATCCAGATGAGAAGAAGTTGATTGCAAAGTCTGGTGATCTAACTACATGAAGAAGTTAGCGCTTGCACTGGTATTTCTATTTTTTACACCATTTATATCTACAGAAAACGCAATAGCTGCCTCCACAATTACCTTATCTGAAGTTTCCCATCGCCAAATTGATGGCAAGTTTTTCGATGACAAACTTGCAACTTTAATTGCTCCAGATGGTCGATTAGGGCAGCTGGTCTTTTCGCCACCAATATATTCACGAACTTGGTTAATAGATGCTGCGCTAATTGATGATGTGCAATTGATGGCAAATGGCTACAAGTTAACTTCAGGTAAAGATGGCGTTGGAAAAGATGCCGCAATAAATTGGTTAGCCAGACTTCGTTATATAAGTCGTGCTGATCAAGTAATTGCACTTCCATACGGAAACCCTTCGGGTTATTGGGTGCATCGTTTATCACCACATAGTGAGAGTTATTTCTTGTCGGTCGGAGCAGAACATTTAACCAAGTTCTATGGACGCATTATTAAGCCGACATCTAATTATGGAAGTTATAAGTATTTCCGCTTAACTTCATATCAAAGCCAGGCTTATTACGACACTGCTAAGGCAATTGAAGCCACTGCAAAATATATGGATCCGGTCGAATCAGAGAATATTCACCTACGTAGTGCGATGATATTTAATCAAACTCTCGATCAACATCGTCGCAATTTATTAGCCAGAGATTTATATATAAAAACCAGTGACATTCTTCAAAAAATCCGCTTAGCGCCTGGAAAATTTACCATCTCGGCAAATAAACAAGATCTTCCAATTACTGTAATAAATGATTTCCCTTCTCCGGCTAATCTCATTTTGAATGTGAACGCTCTAAATAGTCGTGTTCAAGTAGTAGATCGAATATCAGTAAAGCTCGATGGAAAATCACGAGTTCAGGTGAAAATTCCAGTTGAGGTTTTATCGGCTGGCGATTCCTCGCTTGCAGTTGGTATTTCAAATGAGCAGAAGCAACAACTCGGAGATTATGTGGTTTACCCACTTACGGTGCGAGTGTTAAACCCAGTAGCAACATGGATTACCTACATTGCAGCGGTTGTTCTATTTATCTCTGCGGTAATTCAAAGTGTTCGCAGAATCAGAAAGCGTGATCGATGAACACTAAAGCACTTTTGAAATCTTCAACTGTAATGGCGGTTGGAACAATTGTTTCGCGAGTAACTGGATTGATTAGAGGTTTATTGCTAGTTGCTGTACTTGGCACAACTTTGCTGGGAGATACTTTTAACGTCGCTAACACGATGCCAAATATTCTCTACAACTTACTTATCGGTGGTGCGCTAACTGCAGTCTTCGTTCCACAGATTGTTCGTGCAACTAACGAAAAAGATGGTGGCAGTTTATTTATCTCCCGCCTCTTAACTATTACCTCTGTTTTCCTGGGATTGCTTGTCGCAATTGCCGTCTTAATTGCGCCGCTCTTAGTTGGACTATTTGCAACTAGCTATATCGGCCACCCGGCATTTCATGTAACTACTTTGTTTATGCGCTTTTGTTTGCCGCAAATATTCTTTATGGGAATCTTTGCGCTACTTAGCCAAGTAGCAAATGCAAAAGATCGATTCGGCCCAATGATGTGGGCGCCAGTGTTAAATAACTTGATTGCGATTGTGGTCTTTGGTTGGTATTACGCTAAACAGATTTCAAATACTGTTGAAACAATTCCAACGAGTGAAATCCTCGCGCTAAGTATCGGCACAACTCTTGGTTATGTAGCGCAAGCTTTTATTCTTTTACCAGTCATTAAGAAAACAAATATTAAGATCAGACCAAACTTTGATTGGAAAGATCCTGAATTAAAGAAATCTATTCACCTTGCAAGTTGGACTGTTGTCTTTGCCGCAATCTCACAACTAAGTTATTTAATTACAGTAAACCTCTCAACAAGTGCTGCAGTTAAAGCAATTGAAGATGGGGTAACTACTGGTGTTGGGTTTACGCCTTATAACAACGCACTACTTATCTATATGTTGCCGCATTCAATTATTACTATCTCCGTGGTAACTGCGCTCTTGCCTACGCTCTCAAAATTTGCTCATGAAGGTAAGCCAAATTTGATCCACGATCAATTAGTTCGTGCGATGCGCTTAGTCGGAATCATCACTGTTCCAAGTGCAATCGCATTTCTTCTCTTTGGCCCGCTAATTACTAGAACGCTCTTCTTTGGAATATCGACCGCAGATGGAAATTACTTAGGTTATGTGCTTTGCGCTTTTGCACTTGGATTGGCGCCGATGAGCGCAAACTTAATTGCACTTCGGGGGCTAAATGCCTTTGAAAATGTGAAGTTACAAGTAATTAGTAATTTAATTATGAACTTGGCAGCGGTCATAGTTTCGATTGGATTGGTATTTGTTTTACCTCATAAATGGGTAACCGTTGGTCTTGCGGGCGCACTTTCATTTTCTTATTACATTGGCGCTTGGACAACGATCAGATTATTGAAGCGCTATGAGATTCAAATCAAACTTCCTGAGGTTATTGGTTTCTATTTAAAGCTCGCCGGGCTCTCGCTAATTGTTGCCCTTCCATTTTTCTTCATTCAAGATCAATTGCCGGGCGGGAATACACTCCGGTTAATTGAGGTTCTAGGGATATGCGGTCTTGGTTACCTACTATTGGCCAAGTTCGCTAAAGTCGAAGAAGTTCACAACGTTATAGATGTAGTTATGAGAAAGTCGAAGTAATGAGCAAAGTTCACGAAGTTGTAATTGTTGGTTCTGGCCCAGCCGGATATACCGCTGCAATCTATGCTGCCCGCGCTGAGTTAAAGCCGCTGGTTTATGAAGGCGCGGTATCTGCTGGTGGCGCGCTTATGAACACAACTGAAGTTGAGAATTTTCCTGGTTGGCCAGAAGGAATTATGGGACCAGAACTTATGGAGAAGCTTCGCGAACAAGCTGAAAAATTTGGTGCTGAATTAATAACTGATGACATCGCAGAGATGAAACTCGATGGCGATATTAAAATTTTAAAAGATGGATCAGGAAATGAGATCCAAGCTAAAGCTGTAATCCTGGCAACCGGATCTGCTTATAAAGAGATTGGTCTGCCAAATGAGAAGCGACTTTCTGGTCGTGGAGTTTCTTGGTGCGCAACTTG
>CAYPMF010000093.1:0-3722 GCA_964411805.1 uncultured Actinomycetes bacterium
CTGTCTCATATGCAATTGCAGTGCAACCTGAATTAATTAGCGCTTCAGTGCATTCGCGTGAAGCAGCTAAGTGAAGATAGGTGAAGAGGATCTGTCCCTTTCGGATTCGGTGATACTCATCCTTGATTGGCTCTTTAACTTTAAGGATTAAATCTGCGCTCTGCCAAACTTCATCAGCGGTATTGAGAATCGTTCCGCCCGCTTTTACATAATCTTCATCGGTAATCGCTGAACCAAGTCCTGCGCCCTTCTCCACAAATACTTTATGGCCGGCGGCAACTAAAGCGTGAACGCCTGCGGCAGTTGTTGAAACGCGAAATTCGTTATTTTTTATTTCCTTAGGAACGCCAATGTTCATGGCTCTGATGCTACTAGGAATTATTCTTTTCAGTATCCCCAAAGAGTGTGGCTACCACTTTTGGATGTAGCTCTGTGCGCATCTTGGCAAAGGACTCTGGTGGCCAACCGGCGGCATAGACCCGCTTTAATAATTTTGCCAGTGGATAATCGCTCTGATCATTAAAGGCCATATCTAAGGCTTTGCTCGCCATTGAGCCATCGCCGCGTTCATAATTTATTGCAGAAAATAACGTTGCGACTGGCGCGATATATCCTGCCGGTGCAACCGTCATTAAATATCGCCACATCGCCCACATCGTTTCAATATTCTCATCGCTAACAATTCCCATTGCATAATCGCGCACTTGTAAATCTAATAATCTTTTCAAAACCAAAGCGATGAGTAAGTTATCTTGCGAGATTCCCTTCTCGGCAAACTCAGCCGCTAAATCATTGATAGCTAGGGCCCCTTCGCGTTGGAGGACTCGCACTCCCTCTGCTTTGTAATTTATTGGCTTTATCTTCTTAACAAATGATTCAATCTCTTGATTTGGTGAGCTCTTTATCGACTCCAACAACTTCTCCAAGTTTGGGAAGGGCAAAGGCTTTCCCTGCGCTACCTGCTCGGCTGCAATCCGAGTCTCCTCTAGCGTTGGCAGTTCAGAACCTTCTGGCGGACAACAAGTTGGATCCTTACATATTGCACTTCGCCACTTCTCATTTTGCACAATCACACATTCGCGCAATTTGATATCGCGCATCTCAATCGCTTCACGAAGTGGGGTTAATACACAATCGCTATCCATTACATCCTCTGGCAGATATGCGACCAATAATGCGCCATCGCTCGATTCTTTTACTAAATGATTAGCCAAGGTATCAATTTGATCCAGGTCTACATCTTCTGGGTAATCCACTCGCATCGCTAGCGACATCTCATCTTCGCGAAGTCCAATTAAGACAAGTGAATTTACGGGTGCATATCCAATTAAGAATGGAACGGCTGCTAGTAAATCTATTGGGGAAGTTAGGGTTGTCATTGCATCTCTTTCTTATCTATTTTCCATATTTAATGGGACCGCGCTTTACGGACACCGGAATACTCATTGTTTTGATAATTGCTCCGCCTGTAATTGGCGCCCATACACCGTTAGCTAGCCAGTTTCCGGTCCATGCAACTCGTAGCGTTACGTTGTAATTGCCTTCGCTCTTATAAGTGTGAGTAATTTGTTGCACCGAATAATTTGAGGATGTGCCGTCGCCAAAGTCCCATGTGAATGTAGGAGTGAGATGAACTTGGACGGCAACACCCAAGATTTTTACGATTGATTGAAAAACTAGATCAGTATTTGTTGAAAACTTAACTGGAACTTGTACTAACGCGTCACCAGAAGGAACTTTATTAATTTCACGATTTGGAATCATTTGCGCCAACTTGTCGGCCAGCGAAACTGCTGGCTTTCTCGAAACTTTAGGACGTGGTGTGTAAGGACGAGGCTTCCAAGTTCTTGTTGGCTTTGGTTTTTGCACAACTACTTTTGGAACTGGGCGCGCAGTCACAATTACCTTTGGTTTGCCCTTCTTTGCCTCAATTACCACTCGCCCGGTTGAAGGATCGGTATAGACCTTGATACAAACTTTGTTCTGACATTGCACGGCGAGAGCTGAAGGCATGGATGCAACTAACAAAAGAATTATTAAAAACTTTCTCATATGACTTCACTTATCTGCCAGCCGCCATCGACCAGATTTAAAACAAATACGTTCTCACTATCCCCGGTTATGACCCGAAGCTTTAACTCGCTCCTTCGCTTTTCAATTGGGGTAATCGATTTAATTTCTTCGCCATATTTATTTAGATTTTCATAATCGATAACCTCATTTAAGGCCGCCACATCTACATCGGAAGGCAGGTATCCGCTGATTGGGATTGCGGCCAACCCCTCCGTATTTGCACAGCCCGCTAGGAGAAGCAGTGGGATGCAAAGCGCTAAATACTTCATGCGCGCAAGTTAGAAAGTTTTTAATTAATCTGTTTTTAATTTAAATATCACTGTGGAGGATTGGTTTCTCCACATACATAAAGTGAAAGTTGTGCCACGCTAGCGCCTATGGCGCATAGAGATGGCGATGGCTGGGTGGAGTGCACCTGCGGCTCTAAGCACTGGGGGCTTAATGGTGCGGCCGGTCTGCTCTTAATTCGCGATAAGAAAGTACTTATGCAACATCGCGCCCCTTGGGTTCACAACGGTGATACTTGGGGAATTCCCGGTGGCGCTCGCGATTCACATGAGGATACAAATGAAGCGGCGCTTCGCGAGGCTCATGAAGAGATTGGTATGGATAAACATTTGGTTATTCCAGTTGAAACTTTTACCGACGACCACGGCCCTTGGAAGTATGAAACTGTTATTGCAATTGCCCATCCGGATTTAGTTGCGCATGAACAGAATGATGAATCGCTTCAGGTGGAGTGGGTCGCCTTTGAAGATGTAGTTAAGAAGAACTTGCACCCATCGTTCGCTAAGACTTGGCCTGACTTATTGGCCATTCTTAAGATGCGTTTCATGTAATCGCTTTAGCGATTCTTTAATTACCGCGCCATCACTTGTTCGCCAGAACGGCGGCATGGAATTTAACAAGATACTTCCATATCGCTTATTAACTATTCGTGAATCTAAAATTGCTACAACACCGCGATCATCAATTGAACGAATCAGCCTTCCGGTTCCTTGCGCTAATAGAAGAGCTGCGCGAGGTAGCGAGACATCCATAAAGCCACTGCCACCTGCTTCATCACGTTCTTTCGCACGCGCTGCCATCACTGGTTCATCTGGACGTGGGAATGGAATTCGATCGATTGCCACCAAAGTACAAGCGCTTCCCGGCACATCGATTCCTTGCCAGAGCGAAATAGTTCCAAGCAATACTGAAGTTGGCATGGACGAGAATTTCTCCACCAACATACCGACGCTATCGCCACGTCGTTGCGTGATGATTGGAATATCTAGCTCGGCTAAAACTTTACGAAGATGTTCGTCGGCCGCCTCTACCCCGCGCCACGAACTAAAGAGCGCCAGCGTTCTGCCACCGGCTGCTTCAATCAATTCGCCAAGTTCAGTTAACGCCTCTTTAGTTATGCCATCTCGAGTTGGCTCTGGGATATCGCGCGGCAGATACAACATTCCTTGGTTAGCGAAATCAAAAGGTGATCCCACATCGAGCATCTGCACATTTGCTGGATCGACTTCGCCCTTTTCAAACTCTTCATCCTCATCGCTATCGACCACAAAGCCAATTGATTTTGCGATTGAGTTAAATGATTTGCCGACCGATAAGGTCGCAGAGGTAGCGATTACCGGACTCTGAGTTAACAGATTCTC
>CAYPMF010000094.1:0-3698 GCA_964411805.1 uncultured Actinomycetes bacterium
GTATTACTAACTGAAGTTGGAAAACTCGAAGTAAGTGAAGTACCAACACCAATTCCTGGCGCAGGGGAGTTGGTAATAAAGATGCTGGCATGTGGGATCTGTGGAACTGATCGCCATATCTTGCATGGAGAATACCCGGCAAAGATGCCATTGATTATGGGCCATGAATTTGGTGGCGAAGTTATTGAAGTTGGCGCGGAAGTTAAATTAGCGATAGGTGATTGGGTTTCAATTGATCCAAATATAGATTGTGGCAATTGCGATCACTGTAAAGCTGAGCGCTTTGCGCATTGCCGCGAATTAAAAGCTCTGGGAGTAACTTTGAATGGCGGCTTTGCCGAAAACGTTCTAGTTCCTGCAACTCAAGCATATAAAGTTTCTAAAAATATTAATCCACTTCATTTAGGTTTAGTTGAGCCACTTGCATGCTGTATTCGTGGCATGGATTTAGCGGAAATAAGAGGCGGCGAGAAAGTAGCAATCTTCGGTGGCGGTTCAATGGGGATGCTTATGGTCCAACTGGTAAAAGAAGCTGGTGCTAGCGAAGTAGTTCTGATTACTCGCCAAAAGGTACGAAGAGATGTAGCGATGCAGATCGGCGCAACAAAAACTATTGACCCAAAAGCAGAAGAAGTCTCTAAAGTTTTAACAGAAATGGATATCGCATTTGAAGTGGCGGGAGTAAGTGAAACCTTTCAACAATCTTGCGAGGTAGTACGCGCAGGTGGAACAGTTATTGTTTTAGGCGTTGCGCCAGCACATGAGAAAGTTCAATTTAGCGTTTACGATTTTTTGGTTAAGGGAATCAAAATTGTCGCCTCTTATTTAAATCCAGCAACGCAAGGACGAGCCGCGGAGATGATTAGCGCCGGGAAATTAAATTTAGATGCTTTGATTTCTAAGGCGATCACCTTAGATGAGCTCCCAACCTTCCTTGAGGCAGAACCTGGCCAGGGCGATATTAAGTATGTGGTGAAGGGCGCTTAGCCAAACCTTGAGACCTGGGCCATATGTCCCTTATGCCCCCTTAAATGACCGATTCGGACCGAAAACTTTATAGTTTCGTTATCAAAAAACCTTGTTCGGGCATATTCGGGCAAATAGATTGCGCATCCGGAAAGAAACGGACATAAAAGGTCCAGAACGGAAGCGCCCTTTGTTCCAAGTTGAGCGTCGCGAGTGGCTAGTTAATAACGCACGCAAACTTGGCCGCGTAGATGTAAACGAGAGCGCCGAACAACTCGGTGTGACGGTGGAAACAATTCGCCGCGATTTAAATGATCTAGAGCTTAAGAACCTACTTCGTCGCGTTCATGGCGGGGCTGTGCCAATCGAAGGTCTGGGCTATGAATCAAACCTTGAAGTGCGTAAACAAAATTTCCGTGAAGAGAAGCAACGCATTTCAGAGTTAGCGATCACAAAAATTGGCGATGCCGAATCTGTTTATTGGGATGAAGGTTTTATGTTTGAAATGGCTGCCGAAATGTGGCAACCACAACATCGAGTAACAATCGTAACCAATGCCCTTAGAACAGCTTATGTATTTTCACAAAAGAAGAATGTCGAAATTATTTTCTTAGGTGGAAAAGTCCGCGAACAGACAGTCGCAACTGCAGACCAATGGGGACCTAAGCAATTAGAGAAATTGGTTATTGATGTTGCCCTAATTGGCGCAAATGGTGTTTCACTAAAGAATGGTTGCACAACTCCAAGTGAGACGGTATCTGCTACGAAAGCTGCTGCTATCAATTCAGCACATAAATCAATCTTGCTTGCGCTATCAAGCCGCTGGGGCTTTGACTCCTTTGTTAAGTTTGCAGATATTAAAGATTTCTCAGAAGCTATTAGTGATAAAGATATGGATGCGCAGACTTATAAGCAATTCACTGCTGCGGGAATGGCGATATCTCTTACATGATCCTAGCAATCACGCTCTCGCCGACATTCGACCTTACTTATAAGGTAGATCAAATCAATATGCATGAAGTAAATATTGTGAGCGCGAAAAACTTTGAACCATCTGGCAAGGGATATAACGTCGCATTTGATTTAACCCAAGAAGGATTTAAGTCAGCAACAATCTCTCCAATTCCAGAATCCCAACTTGGACATGTCTGGGGTTATATGTCTCGCGAGAAGGTGAAGACGCTAACTTCAAAGAGCTCTAACGAGATTCGGCTACACACAACCGTTGTTGATGGAAAAGATGCCACTAAATTTAATGAGAAATCAGAGAAGCTTTCGGAAATCGAATTAGAAGATTTGGTCAATTTGATTTCAGAGACCGTAAAGAGTGAAAAGGTTAGTTGGATTGCTCTATGTGGTTCTGTTCATCCAGATAATGCGAATGCTCTCGGTTTGAAATTGCGCGATATTTGCGATCGAAACGAAATCAAATTTGCAGTTGATACAAGTGGTGAATCAGCCCGCACGCTTTATGACTTTAAGCCAGATTTTATTAAGCCAAATCGCGATGAACTGCAACAACTATTTCCTGAGGCAGGGGAGACTTCTGAGCAATACCAATCAGCTGTTGTTGCGCTGGCAGAGAAGATCGATGGATCAGTTTTATGTACTGATGGCGGCAAAGTTGCTTATGCCGCAAATAATGAGGTTTTACTGGAGATAGTCCCTCCGGTAATTGCTGGGGTTAACTCAGTGGGAGCTGGCGATGCCGCTCTTGCTGGATATATCGCAGCTGAAAGTAGCGGAAGTGATTTCGTTACGGCTATATCAAAGGCAATGACGTGGGCTAGTGCGGCTTGTCTTAATCCTGGAACTGCCGGATTAAATATGAAGGCGGCGAAGGGGGCTGTCGCATCGATCAAAACGATTGCTGCGGTAAGCGAAATCTCAATCCAAAATAATCTACTTATTGGAGGTAGTAAATGAAGAAAGTACGTGCAGTTGCAGTAGCAACAGCAGTTGTAGCTTCATTGGTTGGTGGCGTTCTTGCAACAGCACCAGCACATGCAGGCGCAACAATCAACGTGTTAATGGTTGGAAACCCTCAAATGAAGGATCTTCAATCACTAACAGCTGAAAACTTTACAAAGGACTCAGGAATCACTGTTAACTACACAGTTCTTCCAGAGAACGAACTTCGCGACAAGGTAACTCAAGATGTTGCCTCAGGCGCAGGTCAATATGACGTTGTAACTCTAGGTATGTATGACATTGCAAACTGGGGCGGCACCGGCAAGGTAAAGGCACTTGATTCACTAGTTGCAGCAGACTCAGCATGGAATAAGGCTGATGTTTTCCCTGCGATGATCAAGGGTCTATCAGGCGCTGACGGAAAGCTTTACGCAGCACCATTCTACGGAGAGTCATCAATGCTTATGTACCGCAAGGATCTTGCGGCAAAGGCAGGAGTAAAGATTCCTCTACACCCAACTTGGCAACAAGTAGCAGCAGCAGCTGCAAAGATGAACGATCCTAAGAACGGCGTTGCAGGTATCTGTCTACGTGGTCTTCCAGGATGGGGCGAGCAATTCGCACCACTAACAACTGTTGTTAACACATTTGGTGGAACATGGTTCACCAAGGATTGGAAGGCTCAAGTAAACGCTAAGCCTTTCGTTGATGCAGTTCAATTCTATGTAGATCTTCTAAAGAAGTCTGGTCAAAAGGGTGCAACACAATCTGGTTTCACTGAGTGCGATAACGCAATGGCACAAGGTAAGGCTGCAATGTGG
>CAYPMF010000095.1:0-3689 GCA_964411805.1 uncultured Actinomycetes bacterium
AATACCTGTTTTTTCACGGATAACGTTTACTTTAATTCCCGCTTTAAAAATTTCTGAATCTAAGTTTGGGGCACCTTCTTCATAAACACTAGACGGGCCGCCAGATAAAACAATCGCCTTTGGTTTGCGAGCAAGAATCTCTTTTGCTGTTGCAGTTGAAGGAATTATTTCTGAATAAACTTGTGCTTGGCGAATTCTACGCGCAATTAATTGAGCATATTGCGCACCAAAATCAATAACTAATACAAGTTCTTTATCAGACACGATCGATTACAACTTCAACGCGCTGGAACTCCTTCAAGTCTGAGTAACCAGTTGTAGCCATCGCACGTCGTAGTGCACCAACTAAATTCATACTTCCATCTGCGGTATGTGAAGGTCCAAGTAATATCTCTTCAAGTGAACCAACTGTGCCCACATGTACGCGTTCGCCACGTGGAAGTTCTTGATGGCCAGCTTCAAGGCCCCAGTGCCAACCTTGTCCTGGCGCTTCAATAGCTTTGGCAAGTGGTGATCCAATCATTACTGCATCGGCACCAACTGCAATTGCTTTAGCTATATCTCCGCTCTTACCTATTGAGCCATCTGCAATCACATGAACATAGCGTCCGCCAGATTCATCTAAGTAATCTCGACGTGCTGATGCAACTTGTGCAACTGCAGATGCCATTGGAACTGCAATACCTAAAACTTGTCTCGTACGGTGTGATGAGCCTCCGCCAAAGCCAACCAATACACCAGCAGCGCCAGCACGCATTAAGTGAAGGGCACCTTGCGCAGTTGCGCATCCACCAACCACTACTGGAACATCTAATTCATAAATGAATTTCTTTAAGTTCAGCGGTTCAGTTGAAGCTGAAACATGTTCTGCAGAAACTGTTGTTCCGCGAATAACAAAAAGATCAACTCCCGCATCAATTACGGTCTTCGCAAATTCTGCCGTGCGTTGCGGTGAGAGTGCCGCAGCAACTGTTACACCCGCTGCGCGAATTTCAGCTATACGAGCTTTAATTAAATCAGCTTTAATTGGCGCTGCATAAAGTTCCTGCATTCTGCGAATTGCATTCTTCTCTGGCATTGAAGCAATTTCACCAAGTGGAATTCGTGGATTCTCATGGCGCGTCCAAAGGCCTTCTAAATTAAGAACGCCGAGTCCACCAAGTTTTCCAATCGCAATCGCAGTATCTGGCGAGACAACTGAATCCATAGGCGCAGCCATAATTGGCATATTGAACTTATATGCATCAATCTGCCAATTAGTTGAAACTTCTTCAGGTACGCGGGTACGACGTGATGGCACGATTGCTATGTCATCAAAAGAATAACCAGAGCTAGCGCGCTTTGATGGCCCAATTTCTATCTCGTGCATTACCTATTTCCTATTTCTTTCCAGATGCGTAGTTAGGAGCATCAGCAACATCGAGCACATCATGTGGATGTGATTCTTGTAATCCTGCAGATGTAATTTGTACTAGGTGCCCATTGCGTTGTAAATCCGAAATAGTTTCGGCACCGGCATAACCCATTCCAGAACGTAATCCACCAACTAATTGGTGCAGAACTGTTCCAACTGGTCCACGATATTTAACTTTTCCTTCAATACCTTCTGGGACCAATTTGTCTTCTGATAAAACATCATCCTGCATGTAACGATCTTTTGAATATGATTTTTGTTCACCGCGAGATTGCATTGCACCAAGTGAACCCATTCCACGATAACCTTTAAATTTCTTTCCATCTATTTCAATAATTTCACCTGGCGACTCATCGCATCCAGCTAATAGCGATCCAAGCATTACGGTATCTGCGCCAGCAACGATTGCCTTTGGAATATCTCCGGAATATTGAAGTCCACCATCTGCGATTAATGGAATGCCAGCTTTAACAGTTGCCTTGTGCGCTTCCATGATTGCAGTAATTTGAGGAACTCCAACACCCGCAACAACGCGCGTTGTACAAATTGAGCCAGGCCCAACGCCAACTTTCACCGCATCGGCGCCTGCATTAATAAGCGCTTGTGCGCCAGCACGTGTTGCAATATTTCCGCCAATTATGTCGATATCTTTAAATTCTTTTCTAATTCGCGCGATAGCTTCAAGCACCGCACGATGATGTCCATGCGCGGTATCAACAACAACAACATTAACTCCGGCTTCAATTAACGCAACTGCGCGGGCATAACCATCATCACCAACGCCAACTGCCGCCCCAACTAAGCCTGCTCCCTTTGCTGCAATTACATTTTTTACTTGATCTTCAATTGAAAGATTTCGATGAATAATTCCGATACCACCGGCCTTTGCCATTGCAATTGCCATCTTGCTCTCAGTAACGGTGTCCATTGCCGAAGATGCAATTGGAATATCAATCTCAATATTTCGAGTTAACCGAGTGCGGGTATTTACCTCACTTGGCACTACATCTGAGGCGTCAGGAAGTAGAAGAACATCGTCATAGGTCAGCCCCAACATCAGGACCTTCTCGCGAGCACCTTCCAGCATTGGGCAATTCTAGTGAGGTAATTGGAGTGCAAATTCCAAGCGATTTATCAGGTATCTGACAGAGATTTGTGAGGAGCGCTACCTACCTTTACCGAAAGCCGGAATATCTAGCCGATATTAGGTGTTCATTAAATGGAGAGATGGTGATGAGATGAATATGAGCGGTTCACAACCAAGACCACTTGCCTCCGACTGGGAGTGGCAATATGACGCTGCTTGCAAAGGAATGGCAACTGATATTTTCTTTTACACCGATCGCGAACGCGGTCCTCGTCGCGCAAGACGCGAACGAATTGCTAAATCAATTTGCGCAACATGTCCAGTGATAAATCAGTGTCGCGAACAAGCGCTTCGCTTAGCTGAACCTTATGGAATTTGGGGCGGCTTAACTGAAGAAGAGCGCCTTGAAATTTTAAGTAAGAAATTAAATAGAAACGTTAATTTAATAGCGGGCTAAATTCCAAGCACGGGCGCCACCCATTATGCCTGCCGCATTTGGAACAATAACTACATCATCACCCAGCGCATCTAGAACGCTACGTTGAATTCTGCGCGCATTGCCGCCACCAATATATAAGCGGTCATAACGAAATACTGGCCGCAAATCTTCTACCATCGTTTTAATTCGACGTGACCAGAAAGTATCTCCAAGTCGACGTCGTTCATGTTCGCCAATCCACTCGTCAAACATAGTTCCGCGACGAACTGGTGCATGTGAAAATTCAATATGCGGAAGTAATTTACCGCCATCAAATATTGCGCAACCAAGTCCTGTGCCAAGAGTCAACATAACTTCAAATCCGGTACCAGCCACAACACCAGCACCATGAACTTCGGCATCATTTAAAACCAAAGTTGGCTTATTAAAGAAATCAGTTATATTGCTTTGTAAATCATAACCACGCCACTCTTGCGCGAGTTCAGGATCAACTTTGGTGCGAGGGCCGCGCACATTTATATAGTGTGGCGTATAAACAACAACGCCATGGCGAACCATTCCTGGAAATCCAACGGTAATTCGATCGTATTTTGGAAGTTGCTTTGCAAGATCTGCAAAAGTTTCCATTAAAACTTTTGGTGGAAGTGGATATGGCGTTGGGACTGAAACAGATTGTGCATGCATTGTTCCAGCCTCATCGAGTACGGAGGCCTTAAGACTGAGGCCTCCGCAGTCGATGCTTAACGTCA
>CAYPMF010000096.1:0-3685 GCA_964411805.1 uncultured Actinomycetes bacterium
ACGCGAATGCACTGAAGCGCTAATTAATTCAGGTTGTACTGCAATTGCATATGAGACAGTAGAAGTTGGTCGCACATTGCCTCTACTTGCTCCGATGTCAGAAGTTGCCGGTCGTATGTCGATTCAAGTTGGCGCTGCAACTTTGCAGAAGCCAAATGGTGGTCGTGGCGTATTACTCGGTGGCGTGCCAGGAGTTCGACCAGGAAAAGTAGTTGTACTTGGTGGCGGAAATGTTGGCGTATCAGCCGCAACTATCGCGCACGGAATGCGCGCAGATGTTTCGATTCTAGATTTAAATCTAGATCGCTTACGTGAGTTAGATGAACTCTTTGGCGGCCAAGTAAAGACTGTTGCTTCATCACCTTATGCAGTTGAGCAAGAGTGTATGGAAGCAGATTTAGTAGTGGGCGCGGTATTAATTCCAGGTGCTAAGGCGCCAAAATTAGTTAGCGATGCTTTGGTAGCAAAGATGAAGCCAGGTTCTGTATTGGTGGATGTAGCAATTGATCAAGGTGGTTGCTTTGAAGGTTCTCGTCCAACAACGCACGCCGAACCAACATTTAAAGTACATAATTCACTTTATTACTGTGTTGCAAATATGCCTGGTGCAGTTCCTGCAACTTCAACGGCTGCGCTATCAAATGCGACTTTGAAGTATGCGCTCGCTATTGCAAATAAGGGTTGGGAGAAGGCGTTAGCCGATGATGAAGGTTTATCAAAGGGGTTAAATGTTCATGCGGGCAAAGTTACTTACAAGGCTGTAGCTGACGCTCATAACCTTTAATAGACCACTCTTTAACAAGCCCGTAACAATGCTTTGGCAAGATACTTGCCATGGAAGACATCAGTAAACAAGAAGAGTTCGTACTTCGCACCCTCGAAGAACGCAACATTCGCTTCGTGCGTTTGTGGTTCACCGATGTGCTTGGCTTTCTAAAGTCAGTTGCGATTGCGCCACCAGAATTAAAAAATTCATTTGAAGAGGGAATTGGTTTTGATGGTTCTGCAATTGAAGGTTTCGCGCGCGTAACTGAATCAGATATGTTGGCGCGTCCAGATGCCGCAACTTTCACAGTTCTTCCTTGGCGTACGGCAGCTCCGGGTGTTGCAAGAATGTTCTGCGATATTTTTATGCCAGATGGTTCACCATCAAATGCCGATCCACGAAATGTTTTAAAGCGCGTGCTTCGCAAGGCAAACGAGATGGGTTACACCTGTTATACCCACCCAGAAATGGAATTTTTCCTATTTAAAAATGTAGATGGAAAGCAACCAGTTCCGGTTGATTCTGCTGGTTACTTTGATCAGACGCCAGCTGCGGTTGGCCATGATTTCCGTCGCCAAGCAATCACAATGCTTGAGGCGATGGGCGTATCAGTTGAGTTCTCACATCATGAGGGCGCGCCAGGACAACAGGAAATTGATCTTCGTTATGCCGATGCTTTATCAACTGCCGACAACATTATGACCTTCCGTCATGTAGTTAAAGAGGTAGCACTTGATCAAGGAATGATCGCATCATTTATGCCAAAGCCATTTACTGATCATCCAGGTTCTGGCATGCATACACATATCTCATTATTTAAAGGTGAAGAGAATGCTTTCTTTGATGCCAATGGAGAATTTCATTTGAGTAAAGAGGGTCGCTCATTTGTTGCGGGAATTTTGAAGCATGCGCGCGAATTCACTGCGATTACAAATCAATTTGTTAATTCCTATAAGCGCTTACATGGTGGTGGCGAAGCTCCGGCATATGTGAACTGGGGACGGTCCATGCACGCACTTGTTCGAATTCCTTCTTATAAACCTCAGAAAGAGAACAGCACGCGAATTGAAGTTCGTTCACCAGATTCTGCATGTAATCCATATCTAGCATTTGCAGTAATTATTGCGGCAGGCTTAAAGGGAATTGAAGAGGGATATCAATTAACTTCACCAGATCTTGCTGAGCTCTTGCCAACTAATTTAGATGAGGCAATCCGTGCGATGGAGTCTTCTGATTTGGTTCGCGAAGCTTTGGGTTCTGATGTTTTCGAGTATGTACTGCGCAACAAGAAGGCGGAGTGGGCCGAATACTCCCGCCATGTCAGCGAGTATGAACTCGATCGCTACCTTCCAGTTTTGTAGCGGTTTAATTAATAGGTAGTTCAGGCTATTCTTTAGCCATGGACAGCAAAGTACTTCTCAACACTGGACTCCTCCTTTGCTGCCGCAACGGGGCCTACTAACCGGCTCTCCTGTTGCGGAGTTTGGTTTTGCCGGTAAACCAACCAAATTTCTAATAGAGGAGTAGTAAGAAAATGAATTTTCCAAAGCAACAACCTTCAACGATGCCGATACATCGTTACGAACCATTTATTCCAATTGATTTAACTGACCGTACTTGGCCAACTAAGAAAATCACTAAGGCGCCGCAATGGTGTTCGGTTGATTTACGAGACGGCAACCAAGCTTTGATCGATCCAATGGATGCCACTCGCAAATTAGCGATGTTCAAGCTTTTAGTACAAATGGGCTACAAAGAGATTGAAGTTGGTTTCCCATCAGCATCTCAAACCGATTTTGATTTCGTTCGTAAGATCATTGAAGAGAAGTTAATTCCAGATGATGTAATCATCCAGGTCTTAACCCAAGCTCGCGAACCTTTAATTGCTCGCACCTTTGAATCGATAAAGGGCGCAAAGCAAGCAGTCGTACACCTTTATAACTCGACCTCTACTTTGCAACGCAAGGTGGTCTTTGGTCTTGATAAAGAAGGCATTAAAAATATTGCAGTTGAGGGCGCCAAGCTTTGCTTAAAGTATGAGAAGACTGTGCCCGGCACCATCGTTTCTTATGAGTACTCACCAGAGTCATATACCGGAACTGAATTGGAATTCGCAGTTGAAGTTTGTGATGCCGTAAATGATGTTTGGCGTCCAACTCCACAACATAAAACAATTATTAACTTGCCAGCTACCGTTGAAATGGCGACGCCAAATGTCTATGCCGATTCAATCGAGTGGATGCATCGCAATTTAAAGTATCGCGATTCAATCATCATCTCACTTCACCCACATAATGATCGTGGAACTGGAGTAGCGGCTGCCGAACTTGGTTATATGGCAGGCGCAGATCGCATTGAAGGAACGCTATTTGGAAATGGTGAGCGCACCGGAAACGTTTGTTTAGTAACTCTTGGCATGAACTTGGTTTCACATGGCATCGATCCGATGATCAACTTCTCAAATATCGATGAGATTCGTCGCACCGTTGAATATGCCAATCAATTGCGTGTGCCAGAACGCCATCCATACGGCGGAGATTTAGTGTTCACTGCATTCTCTGGTTCGCATCAGGATGCAATCAAGAAGGGCTTTGAGCACCTCGAAAAAGATGCCAAAGCTGCTGGCGTTGATAAAGACCAATTCACTTGGGCAATTCCTTATCTACCGATCGATCCAAAAGATATTGGGCGTTCTTACGAAGCCGTTATTCGCGTTAACTCGCAATCCGGCAAGGGCGGCGTTGCTTACTTGATGAAGAACGAACATCATCTTGATCTACCACGCCGCCATCAAATTGAATTTAGTCGAGTGGTTCAAACTAAGACTGATGCTGAGGGTGGCGAAATAACCGCAGATGCTTTGTGGCATATCTTCGAAGATGAATACCTGCCAACCGATGGCGCTCCTTGGGGACGATT
>CAYPMF010000097.1:0-3619 GCA_964411805.1 uncultured Actinomycetes bacterium
ACTTCGATAACGGCGTTTGTGACTCCAACTGATTTCACGTGGCCGGAAATTGAGGCGATCACTTTTTACCCTTCTTAACCTTTGCACTCTGTTTCTTAACCGCTGCTGCAAGACGAGCATTACCGGTTCCGCGCCAATGATGGCAGATTGCAAGCGCTAAAGCGTCTGTACTATCGACGGGTTTTGGAGTTTCTTTTAAGCCAAGAAGTTTTACAACCATGGTTGCAACTTGCTTCTTATCGGCACGGCCAGATCCTGTGACCGCCGCTTTCACTTCACTTGGCGTATGCATAACTACAGAGATTTCAGATTTGGCAGCAAGTAAAAGTGCAACGCCGGCTGCTTGACCAGTTGCCATTGCAGTTCTCACATTTAGTTGCGAAAAGACTCTTTCAACTGCAACAACATCCGGTTTATATTTTTCGATCCACTTTGAAAGTTCTGAATCCAATTGCAAAAGGCGCTGTGATAAATCTGCCTCTTTATCGGTATAAATAACGCCGACGTCAACCATCTGAAGTTTGCCGGCATGGCCCCGATCAACAATCGCCAAACCGCATCGTGTTAGCCCAGGATCAACTCCAAGAACTCTCATTAAAGAGTAGCCATTACCTCGTCAGAAACATCGAAGTTTCCATAAACATTTTGAACATCATCGCAATCTTCGATCGCTTCAATCAATGAAAATACTTTCTTTGCGCCTTCAGCATCAAGTGGAACTGAAACTGTTGGCAGGAATGATGATTCTGCTGAATCGTATTCAATATTCGCCCCTTGAAGTGAGGTACGTACCGCGACTAAATCTGATGGATCAGAAACTACTTCAAAAGCCTCACCTAGATCATTTACCTCTTCAGCACCGGCATCAAGTACAACTTCTAAAATTTTGTCTTCTGTAACTCCATCTTTCTTTGGCACTAAAACAACGCCTTTGCGATTAAACATGTAAGAAACTGAGCCAGGGTCAGCCATGTTTCCACCGTTTCGCGTAACAGCCACACGTACTTCTGATGCCGCACGATTTCGATTATCAGAAAGGCACTCAATTAGTAATGCAACGCCATTCGGTCCATAACCTTCATACATAATGGTTTCCCAATCTGCACCGCCAGATTCCAAACCACCACCACGTTTAATTGCTCGATCAATATTGTCTGATGGGACTGAATTTTTCTTCGCCTTTGTAACAGCATCATAAAGAGTTGGATTTCCGGCCATATCTGTGCCACCGCTTCGAGCAGCAACTTCTATTGCCTTAATATATTTTGCGAAAGCCTTAGCGCGACGTGAATCGATAATGGCTTTCTTATGTTTGGTCGTTGCCCATTTGGAATGGCCTGACACGATCCAACCCCCTCTTAATATTCTTTGCTGGTTATAAAGATATTCTACTTATTACAGATTTCTTCGATGAAATAGCGATGGATGCGGTTGTCGCTGGTTAATTCAGGGTGAAATGAGGTTGCCAGAACCTTGCCTTGACGTACCGCCACTGCGTGACCATCTATTTCTGACAGCACTTCAACGCCATTGCTCAGTTTTGTTACCCAAGGAGCTCTGATAAATACTGCTCTAAATTTTGGTCCAGAAATCCCCTGGAAATCTAGATCTTCTTCAAAAGAATCAACTTGGCGACCAAAAGCATTACGTTCAATTTCAATATCAATTCCGCCAAAAGTTTCCTGGCCCGAAGCAGGATCTTTAATAGATTTCGCAACCATAATCATTCCCGCACAAGATCCATAAGTTGGAAGGCCCTCATTAATTCGATTTTTAATTAAATCGAAGAGATTAAAGGCTTTAGCTAACTTACTTATTGTCGTAGATTCGCCACCAGGAATTACAAGTGCGTCTATAGCTTTTATTTCCTCGGCAGTTTTGACTGCAGTTGCCAAAAGACCGCACTCAGCAAGCGCGGCGAGATGTTCTCGAAAATCACCTTGGAGCGCTAAAACTCCAACGTTCATTACCAGCCTCGCTCGGCCAATCGATGAGGAACTGGAATATCGGCAACGTTGATTCCAACCATAGCTTCACCTAAACCTCGAGATACATCTGTGACGACCTTTGGATCGGTGTAATAAGTAGTTGCCTTAACCATCGCAGCCGCACGCTTTGCTGGATCTCCTGATTTGAAAATTCCAGACCCTACGAAAACTCCATCAGCGCCAAGTTGCATCATCATTGCTGCATCAGCAGGTGTTGCAATTCCGCCAGCAGTAAAGAGAACAACCGGAAGTTTTCCTGTTTGTGCAACTTCTTTTACTAATGCGTAAGGCGCTTGTAAATTCTTTGCAGCAACATAAAGTTCGTCTTCGCGCATTGAGGTTAAAGAACGAATCTCTGCTGAAATTTTTCTCATATGAGTCGTTGCATTTGATACATCACCGGTACCTGCCTCGCCTTTAGAACGAATCATTGCGGCACCTTCATTTATTCTGCGGAGCGCTTCACCTAAATTGGTTGCGCCACAAACAAATGGAACAGTGAAATTCCACTTATCAATGTGATGTTCGAAGTCGGCAGGAGTTAAAACTTCTGATTCATCCACATAATCAACACCGAGGCTTTGAAGTACTTGCGCTTCAACAAAGTGCCCAATGCGCGCCTTTGCCATGACTGGAATTGAAACAGCAGCTTGAATTTTTGAAATCATATCTGGGTCAGATGCGCGAGAAACTCCGCCTTGCGCTCTGATATCTGCAGGTACGCGCTCTAGCGCCATAACTGCGACAGCTCCTGCATCTTCAGCAATCTTTGCTTGCTCAACATTGATGACATCCATAATTACGCCACCCTTAAGCATCTCTGCCATTCCGCGTTTAACGCGTGCGGTACCTACTTCATTATGGTTTTGTTGTGACATCAGCATCTCCTTATTGCAGGAGGCCTATTCTACTTACTTTTCTTAGTACCCGATTCCATAGGGGCTGGTTCAGTAAAGGTCGGCTCCTTATCGGTTAAAGCCACCCAGATCTGACCTGGTGCAAATTTTGCTGTGGCACCGCCCTCAGTTGTGAAAGTGGTTCCACTTTCTGCGGACTCTCGCTTCCAATTTATTTTAAATGCCTGCCCGTCTCGCAATAGATAGCCAAAACCAACTCCAACGGTGTCACTAAACGGAGTAACTCCCCCAACTTTATCGTGATACTCAGATGGAGTTATTGAAACCAATTGAATAAGAATTGTTTTTGATCCTAATTGCAAACCATTTGCAGCCAAATTGGGTGAATCTTTGTAATTTATCAACCAACGATTTTCTGAGTCCGACCAATTAAATGTGTAGCGCGAAGACGGCCAGCGAACCGTTGCACTCAGAATTTTTTTGCCTCCAGTTGGAGCATCACCAAATTCCCAACCGACGCTTTTAACTGAATCCGGAATTTTTCCATCGCCATCGGCTTTTGCCATCAAATCTTGAGCCCGCAGCACCATATTGGTTGGTTCAACTCTGCTCTTATCTCTGTAGTAAAGCTGTGCCGACTCATGTTCCGCACCCATATCAATCAAATTTGCTTCACGAATCTTTGGTCGGAACTTACTTTGAGCACCGCTATATGCAAAGACCACTTTCCCATATTGCGCCAAAATATCTAGATCGCTTATTCGAGCTGAACGA
>CAYPMF010000098.1:0-3581 GCA_964411805.1 uncultured Actinomycetes bacterium
GTTTTACTTCACTTAGCTCGCAAGGCTTTCTACCCTTCGCCAATTCCATTTAAGTTATTGCATGTTGACACCACATGGAAATTCAAAGAAATGATCGCTTTTCGTGATGAAGTTGTGAGGGATTTAGGTTTAAATCTAATAGTTCACACAAATCAAGCTGGTGTTGATGCAGGCATAAATCCCTTTACCTCTGGGATATCTGAATACACCCGCATAATGAAAACTGTGGCACTTCGAGAAGCTCTCGATAAATATGGTTTTGACGCTGCAATAGGTGGATCTCGCCGTGATGAAGAGAAGAGTCGCGCTAAGGAACGTATCTTTAGTGTTCGCGATGAGGGCCATCGTTGGAATCCACGTGCACAACGTCCTGAATTATGGCGAACATACAACACAAAACTTGCACAAGGACAAACAATGCGAGTTTTTCCATTATCTGATTGGACCGAAGCAGATATCTGGAATTACATCTTGCAAGAAAATATCTACGTAAACCCGCTCTACTTCGCGAAAAATCGCCCAATGGTAAAGCGCGGAGATCAACTGATCATGGTTGATGATGACAGATATCCATTATTAGAAGGTGAAAAACCATTTGAGGCCATGGTTCGCTTCCGAACTTTAGGTTGCTATCCACTAACAGCTGCCGTTGAGTCAACCGCAACTACGCTCCAAGAAGTAGTACATGAAGTTTTAAAGGTAAATCTTTCAGAACGTGCCACGCGCTTAATTGATGGGGACAACGAAGACTCCATGGAAAAGAAAAAGACGGAGGGTTATTTCTAGTGACAACTCCGGTAATTAGATTATTAACTTGCGGATCTGTAGATGACGGTAAGAGTACTTTAATTGGGCGTTTACTTGTAGAAACAAATAGCGTTCCACATGACACCATTAATGCTGCAAAAAAGGTTCGTCGCAGTGGCTCAACAATTCCCGCAGGTGAAATCGATTTCTCACTACTTACAGATGGATTAGAAGCAGAGCGCGAACAAGGAATTACTATTGATGTGGCATATCGTTCGATGTCTCTACTAAATGGCGAACGTTTGATTATTTCTGATGCACCAGGACATGAGCAGTACACACGAAATATGGTGGTTGCGGCATCCAGAGCAGATATTGGGCTGGTTTTAATTGATGCGACAAAAGGCGTACGAACCCAAACTCTGCGCCATCTAACAATCTGCAAATTGATGGGCGTAAATCGAATTATTATCGCAATCAACAAGTTAGATGCTATGGATTACAAAGAATCTGTTTTTGACGCAATTTCCGCTGATATTTCCAAAACCATTACTAGGCTCGAACTTTCTGATGTAGTACTAATTCCATTAAGTGCCTTGGCTGGCGATAACGTCGTCTATAAATCCGAGAATATGCATTGGTATTCAGGGCCAACTTTGCAAGAAGCTATTCAAGCTTGGCAAGCTCCGAAATCAGCTGGTGCTCCTGCACTCATGCGTGCTCAATTAGTTTCTCGAGCAGATGATTTCCGTGGCGTCGCAGGAACTGTTTATCAAGGAACATTCAACGTTGGTGATCAAGTAAGAATATTCCCAAGCCAAAAGGAAGCTAAAGTTTCTAAAATTGTAACTTTTGAAAGTGAAATCAAAAGTGCTCAAATCGGTGAAGCGATTACTTTGGTTCTCGAACCCGAAGTAGATGTTGCCCGAGGTGATGTGCTATCTACCAATGCGGCTGAATTATCTTCGGCCGATCGTTTCTCTGCTCATATTGTTTGGTTAGACGATGAACCACTAATACATAGTCGCTCATACATGCTCTACTCTGGTCCAACTTCATCTCCTGCAATGATTACTAAAATCAAACATAGATTAGATGTTAATACGGGCGAACATTTATCAGCTGATACTTTAAATATGAATGATATTGGTGATGTTGAAATTGCAACCGATATTGCTTTAATTCTAAAACCGTATGAAGATTCAAGAGAATTCGGTAATTTCATAATTGTTGATCGCTTAACGCAACGAACTGTTGGCGCCGGAATGATTCGACATGCTTTACGTCGCGCGACGAATATTCATCACCAGACTTATGAAGTTAATAAAACACAAAGGGCAGTGCAGAAGAATCAAAAAGGCAGAGTTATTTGGTTAACTGGATTATCTGGTTCGGGAAAATCAACTATTGCGAATGCTCTAGAAACAACGCTATTTGCTAATGGTGCTCATTGTTATGTGTTGGATGGAGACAATTTACGTCTCGGGCTCAATAAGGATTTAGGTTTTACTCCAGAAGATCGCGCTGAAAACGTACGTCGCGTTTCTGAAGTTGCAAAGCTAATGGTTGATGCTGGCTTAATCGTTATCACTGCATTAGTTAGCCCTTTTGAAGCTGATCGAAACCGTGCAAAATCCATATTTGAAGATGGTGAATTTGTTGAAGTCTTCGTAGATACACCGGTTGAGATTTGCCAACAAAGAGACCCGAAGGGTCTGTATAAGAAATCTGCTGCAGGTGAGATTCCGAATTTCACGGGTATAAGCCAAGACTACGAAGTGCCTAAGAACCCTGAATTGGTTTTGGACGGCACCGTGCCGCTAGAAGAAAATGTTCAAAAATTAGTTAGATTTGTTTTATGAATTGGATGATTTTTGCTCTCGTTGGCTCGATAGCACAATTAGTTGACGGTTCTCTCGGTATGGGTTTTGGACTAACTAGTTCAACATTGTTAGTTACGGCTGGCGCTTCTGCTGCAGTTGCTTCTGCTGCTGTACATATTGCTGAAATCGGGACCACCTTTGCTTCAGGTTTATCGCATTGGCATGCAGATAACGTTGATAAGAATGTAATGATTCGACTTGCTATCCCAGGATCAATTGGTGCTTTTCTTGGTGCAAATTTCTTATCTAATATCGACCTTTCCAATGCAAAGGTCTACATCTCTACAATTCTTTTGATGCTTGGTTTCGTTCTTTTATATAGAAATATCTTTAAAAGTAATCAAGTGAATTTGGTTGAAGTAAACAGCCCTAAGTTCTTATCTTTCTTAGGATTTTCTGGTGGGTTTATTGATGCTTCTGGTGGAGGCGGTTGGGGTCCAGTTGTTACGCCAACAATTATTTCAACTACTTCTACTAATCCACGTACTGTTATCGGAACTGTTAGCGCCTCTGAATTCTGTGTCGCATTAGCTGCGAGCCTCGGCTTTTTAATTAATTTCGACAAAATAGATGTTAATTGGTCAACCGTTGGTGGTTTAGCGCTGGGTGGAATAATCGCAGCTCCAATTGCTGCAAAATTTGTCGCCAAGCTTCACCCGAAGTACCTTGGAATTTTTATTGGAATTGCGATTATTACGATTAACGCGATCAACGTAATCCGCGCTTAAAATACTGGCGGAGACGGAGAGATTTGAACTCTCGAAGGCTTTTAGACCTTACCTCGTTAGCAGTGAGGCGCACTCGACCGGGCTATGCGACGTCTCCAGTGGGCGTAAGTTTAGCGCAGGCTAGTTCAGCAAAAATCACCAAACTTTACGCATAAAGCACTTATTCAACCTAAGTATGCTTGGTAAATGCGCGAACGCTTGGACAAAGTAACTAAGAGAATTC
>CAYPMF010000099.1:0-3546 GCA_964411805.1 uncultured Actinomycetes bacterium
AGATTCATAAAGCTCAACGCAAGCTGCGCGATGTTGCGCTAAAGCATGGCGTAACACTTCGCTTATTCCATGGTCGCGGTGGTTCCGTTGGTCGCGGTGGCGGTCCAACTTATGATGCCTTGATTGCCCTCCCTTGGGGTTCACTTGATGGCCAAATCAAAATGACAGAGCAGGGCGAAGTCATTAGCGATAAATATTCATTACCTTCACTCGCTCGCGAAAATGTAGAACTAACTCTTGCGGCAGCGCTTGAAGCAACTGTGTTAAATCGTAAAGCGCGCCAAACTCCAGACGAATTGAAGAGTTGGAATGCATGTATGGATCTCGTTAGCGAGAACGCATTTAAGTCTTATCGCTCCCTGGTTGATCACCAAGATTTGCCAAGGTATTTCTATCAATCAACTCCAGTTGAACAATTGGGAAATATGTTCCTAGGTTCTCGTCCATCACGTCGCCCTGATGCATCTGGTGGACTTAGTTCATTGAGAGCTATTCCATGGGTTTTTGGTTGGACTCAATCTCGCCAAATTGTTCCAGGTTGGTTTGGCGTTGGCTCTGGTTTGAAGGCTGCTCGTGAAGGTGGCAAAGCAGATGTACTCGCACAAATGTTAAATGATTGGCACTTCTTCCGTACCTTTATTTCAAATGTTGAAATGACAATGGCAAAGACAGATCTTAAGATGGCTCGCAAATATGTTGAGACTCTTGTTGATCCGGAATTACGCCACTTCCTAGATGTAATAGAAGCGGAATTTGATTTAACCGTAAAAGAGCTATTACTTCTTACTGGAAAATCAGAGTTGCTTGGTGATCAACCAATTCTCTCCCGCACGCTGCAAGTACGCGATGCTTATCTGGCACCGCTTCACATGTTGCAAGTTGTGCTTCTAAATAAAGTTAGAAAAGATGAAAACATTGATCCGCTAATTAGCCGCGCACTATTACTTACTATTAATGGCGTTGCCGCCGGCTTACGTAATACGGGCTGATTACTTATTAAATTCATTCTGGGCTAAATCAAGACCCTTCTCAATTAAACGTTCTGTAGCAAGCGCTCCGCGTGCGATGAAATCTTCTAGTTCAGTTTTCTCTGCACCACTAAATGGTTTTAAAACATAATCGGCTGGATCTTGTGGACCAGCGGGACGACCAACTCCCATACGGACGCGGTAATAAGCTGGTGAAAAATTAGCTGATATTGATTTCAAACCATTATGACCGTTATCGCCGCCACCTAGTTTTAAACGAATCTCTTTGAATGGAAGATCTAACTCATCGTGGATAACGATTATGTGATCAACTGGAACTTTATAAAAATCTGCGATTGCGCGAAGGGGGTTGCCTGTTTCATTCATATAGCCCTGAGACTTAACTAGCGTTACTGAATTTCCAGCAACTTTAATCTCTGCAATATTTGTCTTTGATTTATGTGATGCAAATGTTGATGTGCCCGCCAGATAATCAACAACCATCTGGCCAATGTTGTGACGAGTCGATGAGTACTGACTTCCCGGATTACCTAATCCGCAAACAAGCCAGCGCTCACCGCTCATCTAATATATTTTCTATTTACTACTCTTTAGCAGCAGCTTCGCCACCTTCTGCAGGTGCAGCAGCACCTTCAGCAGCAGGAGCAGCACCTTCAGCAGCAGGAGCAGCCACAACTTCTTCAGCCGCCGCACGCTCTGACAAGTGAGCAACAGCCATATGAGGATCTGAAATCAACTTAACATCTGCAGGAAGTTTTACATCAGATGCGAACTTGGTTTCGCCAGCCTTCATATCTGTTAGATCAAGCATCAAGAATTGCGGAATGTTTGTAACATCTGCTTCAACCTCAACAGTGTTATTAACGTGAGAAAGAATTCCATCTTGATCGTACTTACCTTCAGTATGTACTGGAACTTCAACCTTAACGCGCTCACCGCGACGTACGATCACAAGATCGATATGTGCAAGTGCGCCTGTAAGTGGATTACGTGAGACTGACTTTGGCAGAGTTAATTCAGTCTTGCCATCGAAAGTTATATCGATAAGTACGTTTGAGGTCTTTAGCGCTGCTGTTAGTTCGCGCAATGGAAGTGCCACATGCTTTGGCGCTTCGCCGTGACCATAGATAACACCTGGAACATTTCCATCACGACGATCACGACGTGATGCACCCTTACCGAATACGGTACGAGCAGTTCCGTTAATTTTTACTTCAGCCATTTAAATTTCTTCTCTCAACTCGGTTGCAAAAATAGTTCCGAGGAGTCTTAACTGCCGTCGATTACGGAATTTAATCCCTCGCCGGAAACTTGGCTGTAGGTTAATTTATAGGCGCACTTTGGCGCAAATCCGCTATTTCTGAGGCGGAAAAAAGACGTTCTCAACCACTGCATCGATGGTCTTGTACCAAGCTTCGATGCTCATATGAAGTGGCGTGAAATCATCAACAACGTGGCCGAATGTGTAAGCCTGAACTAATACCGCAACTGCTCGTGGCTCAATATCAGGTGATGCCCAACCACGTTCTTTTGCTTCACGAAATAAATCTTCAAGTGCTTGAGTTAAGCGCTCCTGCACATAACCCAACTTCTCTTTCATGCGCTCACTTTGAGTTGCCATGGCAATTGCGCGAACGCGGCCATAACGAACTGCAATTTGTTCCGGCTTCTGAGTTTCGCGGGTTACATTCTTAAGAATGGTTACTAATTCATCTCGGTTTTTAGCAGTAGTGATTGCATACTCACAAAGTTCAACTGAGCGATCTACATAACGTCCAAAGCGTTCGCAGATTGCATCTTCGATGATTTCATACCAATCCTTATAGTGGTAATACATCGAGCCTTTTGAAATTCCAGATATCTGTAGAACTTCATCACTAAGAATCTCTTCTGGAGCTTTTGTCTCCATCAATTTAATTACGGTTTCAAGTAGCGCCCGCTTGGTTGGGTGAAGAGTTTGTAATGGCATTGGTTTACTTCTTATGAATGTCCATCAAATAGTGAGGTAACTGAACCATCTTCAAATACTTCACGTATCGCACGAGCAACCAATGGCGCAATTGATAGAACAGTTAAATTCTCAAATGTTGCATCTTCCGGAATTGGAAGTGTATTTGTAACAACCACTTCACTTACCTTTGAATTCTTAAGTCGTTCAATCGCAGGACCAGAGAAGACCGCGTGAGTTGCAGCGATAATTACATTCTTAGCACCTTCATCATAAAGCGCATCAACCGCCTTAGTGATGGTTCCTGCTGTATCAATCATGTCATCGATCACGACGCAAGTTTGACCCTTAACATCACCAACAACTTTTCCTGTTACGGATTCGTTTGGAATACGTGGATCACGCATCTTGTGAATGAAAGCGATTGGGCAACCGCCGAGTAAATCTGACCAACGTTCCGCAACACGAACTCGACCTGAGTCAGGAGAAACGATAGTTAATTTAGAGCGATCAACTTTTCTCCCAACGTAATCAACAAGAATTGGAAGTGCAAAGAGGTGATCTACTGGTCCATCAAAGAATCCTTGAATTTGAGAGGTGTGTAGATCT
>CAYPMF010000100.1:0-3474 GCA_964411805.1 uncultured Actinomycetes bacterium
CTTACGCGCTCCCGTCACAAAAATAATTACCCCAATATGTCGCGGGTTACTAAAAGTTGGCCTGACTGCAAACTGGGTAACTTTGATTGGGACATTTGCATCAGTAGCTGCTTCAGTGACTTTAATTCCAAGTGGACACTTCTTATCTGGCTCTCTCTTATTAACAGCATTTGTACTCTTCGATTTACTCGATGGAACGATGGCGCGGCTCTCGCCAAAAGGCGCCAATAAATGGGGGGCGCTTTTAGATTCAACTTTAGATCGGGTATCTGATGGAGCCTTATTAGCTTCACTGCTTTGGTATATGCATTCAAATAATCAAAGGCTTGAAATTGTAGTTCTATTAAATATTTTGCTGGGCTTCCTAATCTCTTATATTAAGGCTAAAGCCGAAAGCCTTGATATTGAGTGCAACGGTGGATTTGCTGAGCGGACCGAAAGATTGATTATCACTTTGGTAGCAATTGGATTTGCTGGCTTGGGAGTCCCATACATTTTGGAAATTGGAATGCTGATACTTTGTTTAGCCTCTTTAATCACAGTGATTCAAAGAGTCCAAATCGTTTATCGAGCCACTAGATGAAAAAGAACCTCATTTATTATGGCTATAGTCTGGCTTGGCAAGTATTAAAACTTTTGCCAGAGAAAGTTGCATATCGAATTGGCGATTTCCTAGCGGATTACACATATAAGCAAAATGGTAAAGGTGTACAAAGACTTCGAAAAAATTATGCAAGAGTCATTGGAGCAACTGCGCCAGAAGAATTAGTACGCGCAGGAATGCGTTCATATCTTCGATACTGGATAGATACTTTTAGATTTCCGAAGTGGAGCAAGAAAAGAATAATTGAAAGTGTTGAATGCATTGGGGAAGAGATTCTTCGTGGACCAATCGAGAGTGGCCGGGGAGTTGTTGTTGCAATTCCACATGCTGGAAATTGGGACCACGCTGCTGCCTATTTTTGCGCTACTGGAATTCCACTAACAACTGTTGCTGAAAATCTTGAACCGGAGAAATTATTTAATAAATTTTTAACTTTCCGCGAGAATTTAGGAATGGAAGTACTGGGCTTGAATTCTCGTGCTATCGCAACACTTTCCCAGCGGGCCCGATCTGGAAAATTAATCGCTCTGGTTGCAGATCGCGATATATCCCAAACAGGTGTGGAAGTTAATTTTGCCGGACACAAAGCAACTTTTCCGCCTGGACCAGCGCTGCTATCAATTAATACCGGCGCAACTCTAATCACTGCTTTTATCAGATATAGCGAAAGTGGAATCCACATAACTTTTGGGGAAGAGATTGCTGTTCCAAATGTTGGCGATAATTCAAGTAAAGTTTCAGTGATGACGCAAGAGATTGCAGATCGCTTTGCAAAGGAACTACATAAAGATCCGGTTGATTGGCATATGTTGCAAAGAATCTGGTCAGATATCTGATGTCTCTCAAAATTGGAATTGTCTGTCCTTATGGCTGGGATACGCCAGGCGGCGTTCAGATACACATTAAAGAGTTGGCAGATTGGCTTATCAAAAATGGCCATGAAGTAAGTGTCTTATCTCCAGTAACGGATGAGAATGAAGTTAAAGAAAGCTTTGTTTTATCTGCTGGCCGCCCGGTGCCAATTCCATTTAATGGTTCGGTAGCAAGAATTCTCTTTGGTCCACTTGCTTCGTCACGAGTTAAACAATGGATTGAAAATGGAAATTTTGATTTAATTCATATTCACGAACCAGCAATTCCATCTATTGGTTTATTAGCTGGTTGGGCGGGCGAAGGTGCAATTGTCGCAACCTTCCATGCATCTACCGCACGCCTGCGCACTGCTAATGCACTTGCCACTGCTCTTGATCCACTCATTGAAAGAATCTCTGGAAAGATTGCAGTTTCTGAAATTGCCAGAGAAACGCTCAAGGAAAGATTTAATACTGAAGCTGTTGTGATTCCAAATGGGATTCATGTTGCCAAATTTGAAGAAATTTCGAAGAAACCTGAGTGGAGCGGGCAGTTTAATATCGGATTCTTAGGTCGCTTTAACGAGAGCCGTAAGGGATTGAGTTTACTAATTGACGCACTTCCGAAAATAATTGCAAAATTTCCAAACGTTAAATTATTGGTAGCCGGCCCCGGAGATATCGACGATGCCAAGAAATCAATTCCTCAACATTTACAGAAAAATATTGAATTCTTAGGTGCGTTAAGCGAAGAAGATAAAGTTGCTTTCTTTAAATCTATTGCAATTTATATTGCGCCTAATACAGGTGGTGAATCATTTGGAATCATTCTTGGAGAAGCAATGGCCTGCCATACTCCAATCATTGCCAGCGACCTTCCCGCCTTTAAGGCGCTATTGGAGGGTGGTAAATATGGCGCGCTCTTTAAATCAGAAGATAAAGATTCTTTAGCGGGTGCAGTAATTGATTTACTTGGTAACCCAGAGAAGCAGGCGCTGCTAGCTAGATCTGGATATGAGAAAGCTAAGACTTTGGATTGGGAGAGCGTCGCCAATTCGATTTTTGGCGTCTATGAGTTAGCAATTGCTGGAGGAAAAGGCGTTCAACTCTCCTCAGAAAAGCGAATTTGGAATAGATTTAGGTTAAATGACTAGAACAATTCTTTTCACCATCTTCGTACTATTGATTCTTGCTTGGTACTTGTCTTTTCTCGCTGGTCGATTAGATCGACTTCATCACCGCGTTGAAACTTCCTGGGAACATTTAGATGCACTTTTGCAAAGAAGAGCAGCGATTGCGCTAGAAATTTCACATTTAGAAAGCCTCGATCCTGCAACCGGAATGCTTTTGACCGCTGCGGCATATCAAGCACGCGAGGCAAATATCATCGAGCGAAATGAAGCAGAACAAAGTCTCTCTGAAACTTTACGTCTACTTCGTAATGAATCCGATAATCAGATAAATTCTGTTTTAATGGATGAGCTAAAGCGAATAACGGAAAAAATATCGCTTGCAATAACAATCCACCTTGAAGCAGTGAATAGCGCCAGAGCGCTGCGAGCCAAGACTATTTTTCGAATTTTCCGCTTAGCTGGCCATGCGCCACTTCCTGTTAGGTACTCTTTTGAAGACGACATTCTCTAAATTTTTTGTATGCATCGCTCTTGCCACAATTTTGAGCGCATGCAGTTCACCGGCTTCACTAATACCAGGCATGCAAAGCAAAAACGTTTTAACTGGATTGCCTGGAGAAAATGGAAAAGTACTAGCTGTAAAAATTGATGACACTCAAGATGCTCATCCGCAAATTGGAATTAACGATGCGGATGTTGTCTATATAGAACAGGTAGAAGGTGGCCTAACGCGTCTTGCCACTATTTTCTCTTCCAAATACCCAAGTGATATTGGACCAGTTCGTTCAGCTCGAATAAGCGATCTAGATATTTTGGCGCAATATGGGAAAGTGGTATTTGCATATAGCGGTGCTCAAAGTAAGTTCCGACCAAAGATTCGTGAAGC
>CAYPMF010000101.1:0-3401 GCA_964411805.1 uncultured Actinomycetes bacterium
AATCGCATCAATGCGAGCAACAACTTCTGCCATTGCTGGGCGCGGAACTGAGATATCTTCCAAGATTGTTACTGTGCCATGGCGTGCGAGTGCTGGGAGTGAACAGCGACGCGCATATAAAAGTGCTTCTGCTTCTGCAATGTCTTTTGCAAGCGTTACTTCTCGGCAACCAGGGATACCTTCAATAATTTTTGCCATCTCTTTAACATTTGTTTCGACTTCTGGCCCTGATCCATCATCACCAAATAAGAGGAGCGCACCGGCGCTAATATCTAGGTTTAACTTTGCATAATTTTCAACCGCGATTACACATTTATTATCAAGAAATTCTAAAGTTGAAGGTAATTTACCAGCGGCTAAAACTTGCTCCACTGCAGTTGCGGCACCGCCCAAATTTTCAAAATAGGCAACTCCATATTTTGAAATTGAGGGCCTTGGAACAAGCGCCAACGTAATTTCCGTAAAGACCGCCAAAGTTCCTTCACTGCCAACCAATAATCGAGTTAAGTCATAACCGGCAACATTCTTTACCAATCTTCCACCGGTTCTTATTACTTCACCGGTTCCAAGAACAGCCTCCAGACCCAAGACATAATTCATGGTGGTTCCATATTTCAAACCACGAAGGCCGCCTGCGCTAGTTGCGACGTTTCCGCCAATTGTCGAAACATTTCGTGAACCTGGATCTGGAACAAATCGCATATTCTCTTTTGCTACCGCGGAATCTAAATCAAGGTTTGTCACACCAGGTTGGACGCGAGCAATTAGCTCAGATTTTGAAACTTCAAGAATTTTATTCATGGAATTCATAGACATGACGATTCCGCCATTGAGTGGAACGGTTGCACCCGAAAGATTACTTCCGGCGCCACGAGCAATCAGCGGAATTTTCTTCTCATTTGCAAACTTAACAATCTTTACAACATCATCGGTTGATTCGGGAGAAACGATTACATCTGGCATCCCATGGAATAGGGCTGTGGCATCGTGGCTATAAGCAGTAAGTGAGACTAGATCGCTACGTACTTTTTGGCTGCCGAGTAAGCGAACTAACTCTTCCGCTATCAAATTTTGCTCGGCCACAAGGAAATTAAACCACTAAAGAAATAGGCTTACCGAGTGCTGGTCCGACTATTGAAGCGATATTTATCGCCTTATAAATCATTGGTCTGGCTCTCGTTTTTTCTCCTTTTAATCCAAGCAGTTGCCAACCTCTATCTGCCTAATTTAAATGCAGAGTTAATTAACAACGGAGTGGCGAAAGGAAAGATTGGCTACATAGTCCATATTGGTTGGATCATGCTCTTTGCCTCAACAGTAGTAATTGCTGTGTCAATTTGGCTCGCACTCCTTTCTGCTCGGATCTCAATGAGCTTTGGTCGTGATTTGCGGGCATCGATTTTCAAAAAGATCGGAACCTATTCAGCTCGAGAAATGGGCAAATTTGGAGCGCCATCTTTAATCACTAGAAATACCAATGATGTGCAACAAGTTCAGATGTTGGTCTTTATGGGTTTAACGATGATGATCGCAGCACCAATTACTGCAGTTGGCGCGATAATCATGGCGGTACGTACCAATGCAAAACTTTCACTTCTCTTACTTGTAGTTGTTCCAATCATGGGACTTTTTATTGCTTTAATCCTTAAGCGAATAGTTCCACTTTTCAGAATTAACCAGATCAAAATAGATAAGATCAATTTGATTCTTCGCGAACAGATTGCCGGTGTTCGAGTAATACGTGCTTTTGTAAAGCGCGAAGAGGAAGAGGCTCGCTTTGCAGAGGCAAGCACTGATTTGATGCAAACTACTTTAAAAGTAGCTCGTACTTTCTCAATCATGTTCCCAACTCTGAATTTAATTATGAACTTCTCAAGCGTGGCTGTTATTTGGTTTGGTGGAAAACTCGTCGAGTCTGGCAATATGCAGATTGGCAGTTTGACAGCGTTCTTGGCCTATCTGATGCAAATTCTCGGCAACGTAATGATGGCGGTCATGATGTCGATGATGATCCCAAGAGCTGCGGCAAGCGCGGAGCGAATTCAAGAGGTTTTTGATACAGATACTTCGATTTCTGAGGCTGGCACAAATAAGGAGATTGCAAAAGATCACGGAACAATTGAATTTCGAAACGTTGAATTCAAATACCCAGGCGCTGAGCATTCAATCCTTACCAATATCTCTTTCACTGCTCATCCTGGAAAGTTCACTGCAATTGTCGGAGGAACTGGAAGTGGTAAGTCCACTCTGCTTAATTTAATTCCACGATTTATGGACGTTTCAGGTGGCGAAGTTCTGGTTAATGGAGTGGATGTAAGAGAGCAAGACTTAGAACACCTATGGTCACAGATGGGTTATGTGCCGCAACGTTCGCTCCTATTTAAGGGAGCAGTTCGCGACAACCTTAAGTACGGCAAAGTTGATGCTACAGATGATGAGATATGGAGCGCACTTGAAATTGCGCAAGCCAAAGATTTCATAAATGAATTGCCTGAGAAACTTGATGCGCAAATTGCACAGGGCGGAACAAATTTCTCTGGCGGTCAGCGCCAACGCCTAGCCATTGCTCGCGCTTTGGTGAGAAAGCCACAGATTTATATATTGGATGACAGTTTCTCAGCTCTTGATTACACAACAGATGCGAAATTACGAGAAGCGTTAGGCACATATGCAAAAGGTTCAACACTTCTTGTTATCGCGCAACGTGTAAGCACCATTCTTAACGCCGATCAAATAGTTGTTCTCGATCAAGGAAAGATTGTTGGTATTGGTACACATCAAGAGTTGATGACAAGTTGTTCTACTTATAAAGAGATAGTGCTTTCACAATTAAGTCCTGAGGAAGCAGCATGAGCCAGCGCGGACCTGGGACAAGAGGGCCGGGCGGCGGACCGCACGGGGGAATGTGGGGCGCACCTGCAACTAAATCAAAAGATTTCAAAGGCGCTTTAAAGCGTTTAATGAATGAACTTGGCAACGAACGAAAGATTATCTATTTAGTTTTTGCAGCAATCACAGCTTCAGTAACGATTGGCGCTTTTGGTCCAAAAATTCTTGGCAAGGCGACCAACCATCTCTTCTATGGCTTTATTGGAAAGCGAATTCCAGCAGGTTTAACAAAGGCGGAAGCTGTTGCTGGCATGAGAGCGCGCGGTGAAAATCGTCTTGCAGATATGTTGCAAGCAAGTGATGTAATTCCTGGGAAGGGGATTGATTTCGGTGCGGTTGAGAAACTTTTAATACTTGCACTTGCACTCTATTTAATCTCATCACTTCTTCTATGGGCGCAGCATTATTTAATGGCGGGCGTTACGCAGCGAACTGTGAATCGACTTCGAATTGAGACAGAAGAGAAGTTAGGTAAATTGCCACTTAGTTACTTTGATGGCCAATCTCGCGGC
>CAYPMF010000102.1:0-3314 GCA_964411805.1 uncultured Actinomycetes bacterium
CAATAACTTAATTTAAAGGCCTCGGCAGAAATGTCGGGGCTTTTTTAATGCAAAATTAATAACCTGAATGTTTTGGTACGGTTCCCAATTTTTTCTCTAGCGATTTCATGCTCTTATAAGGATTTAAATCTTTCCCAGCTTTCCAAGCATCCAAATATTTCCACGGATATAACTCTCCGCGGCGTACCCACCAGATTCCATTCTGAGTTGGCCAGGAAATGCCAAAATGAACATGAGGAGCGGTTCCTTTTGCATCACCGCTGCTTCCAGTCTTTCCAATTACATCGCCAGCCGAAACTCTGAATCCTGGTTCAATCTCTGGTGGAATAAAAGAAAGGTGCGACCCGTAGTAACGAACGCCATCATCGCCAACAACTGAAACATAAAGCCCGCCACGATCGGCGCCAAGGTTAGTCTTCCAAGTAAAACGATCAACGCGATTTACTTCATCGATTACGCCCGCCGTTGGTGAAACAAAATCACAGCCCTTCTTTGCCAAGATATCGGTCGCTGGATAATCATGGTGTGATTTCACATAGGTGTATTTGCAACCCTGGATTGGAAATACATAATTTGGGGCGGCTGCTGCCAATTGGGATGAACAAAGAATGGTCACTAATAAACCAATCCCCAATCGCTTCATCTTCATACTCTATCTTTTCGCGAGTTGTGTGGCTTAAACTTCAATATGCGCAATATGGGAGTTAGGGCACTAATTTCTCTTGCGATACTCGCATCGCTTGCCCTACCAACCATTTCAACAGCAAACGCCGCAATCAAAAATGGTGGCTCCTGTGCTCGCGTAAGCGCAACAACCACAGTAAACAAAGTTAAATTCATCTGCATATTAAAAAATAAAAAATTAGTTTGGGCTGTCGTTCCTAATTTAGCGAAATATTCTGATGCTCTAATTGAAAAAGAAGTTGCTGCTGACTGGGCTAAGTGGCGAGCTAATAAGCTAAACGAGACGCCAAAAGTAATTTATAGAGTTGAGGATGGTTACAGTTCAGATTGGGTTAAATACTCTGAAACCATAATTAACTACACAATGAATGTATTAAATGGCAACGGTTTAAAACTCGTTCCAACCCCTTGGTTTGCATTTGGCGAGACTGAAGATTGGCGCAAGAAAATTTTCGATGAGGCGCATTGCAACGCGCCATATATGCCAAATATGGAGATGATCATTTACTGCGCAAGTGTTGATCTCGGTTCTGGTGGTGTTCGAATAGGTAAGCCAGGAATTTCGATGAAGAGTGATTACAAATTAAGGCCACGGGATATTCAACAATTAACTTTTGTGGACGCTAATGAACTTGGCATTTTTTACGAAGCACAAGCTCAATATGGCGATATCGCTTACAACGGAACGTTAAACCAAATTCCCGCTTGGATTAGAGCTGGACTTGCGCAGAGTGTTGGTGTGATGGCGGCGAATGATGTTCTTAATCCGGGTGGCTCTTATGGAGATTTCCAGAGAAACAGTGGAGTGATTGGTTCTAAACCAAACGGCTTATGCGATAAAGATTTGCAAGATTATGAAGGCAAAAATAAGATGATGAGTAGTTACTGCACCAACTCACAAAATTATTTTGCTGTGCAACTTCTGATTGCAAAGCATGGTGGATTTAGAGCTCTCTTCAATTTCCCTAAATATCTTGGGGAAGAATTTGATTGGCCATCTGATTTCAAACAGGCTTTTGGAATTTCTCGTGAAGATTTTTATCGCGAGTGGTACACATACCTCGGGCTACGTGAAGATCAATTCCCGATTATTCGCGCACCAACACCTGCAGAACACTATTAATTAGATTCGGCACTCCTCTGCCGATAAGATTACGCGTTCCATTAATTGGGGCGGTAGCTCAGTTGGTTAGAGCCCCGGACTCATAATCCGGTCGTCGTCGGTTCGAGCCCGACCCGCCCCACTTTAGAAAAACTTTGGAAAGAGCGCTCCGACTTTTCGTTGATACTCATCCGCTCCTGGATATACCTTTATAAGTAATGAATCTTCGTATCGATATTTAACAACTAGATCAATTAGTAAAACTATGAAGGCGGCCAAAATGGTAAGAGTCCATTTATTTATAACTTCGCTGGCTCCAAAGAACAAAAGACCTGAATAGATTGGATGGCGGATATATTTATATATTCCGGTATTAACGAACTTCGCATTTTCCTTTGGTTCTGGAGTTATCTTTAAAGAATCTCGGAGGTGGATAAATCCAAGAACAAGCAGTGCTCCTCCAATTACCTCAATAATTGTGCCAATCAGCGATTGTGTTGAACTTATAGTCTTGCCAGGATAAAAGATAAGAACAGCCAGAGCTGCAAATTGAATTCCTACTAAAACTTGACCCTTACGCAATTTCTCCCGCCTCACTGAACTGGCTTGAATACAATTCAAAGTAGAAACCTTTTTTATCCATCAGTTGATGGTGAGTACCCTGCTCAACTATTGAACCCTTATCAAGCACGAGTATTACATCTGCATCGCGAATAGTCGAGAGTCGGTGTGCAATAACAAACGAAGTGCGACCGGCACGTAAGCGCTTCATCGCTTGTTGTACCAAGACTTCAGTGCGCGTATCAACAGAAGAGGTAGCTTCATCAAGTATCAAAATCGCTGGATCGGCAATGAATGCGCGAGCAATTGTTAACAATTGACGTTCGCCATTTGAAATCGCAGCGCTGTCATCGGTTAATTGAGTTTCAAATCCACCTGGAAGCGAACGAATAAAGTGTTCGATATTTGCGGCTGCAGCGGCTTTACTAATCGCATCTTCACTTGGATTGTTTGCGCCAAATGCAATATTTTCTTTAATGCTTCCAGTAAACAACCAGGTATCTTGTAGAACCATTCCGAATTGTGAGCGAAGTTCATCGCGACTTAAATCGCGGGTATCAATTCCATCGAGAGTAATTCTTCCTGCCTGAATCTCATAGAAGCGCATAAGTAGATTAACTAGCGTCGTCTTACCGGCACCAGTCGGGCCAACAATTGCCACAGTCTGTCCAGGTGCAACTTTCAAATTAAAGTTTTCGATAAGAGGCTTATCTGTTGTGTATGAGAAATCCACTTCATCAAAAGTAATCTCGCCCCTTGCACGACCCAGCTTTGTAACGGTCTCCTTCTCAGCAACCTCTTCAGTCGCATCGAGCAATTCAAAGATACGTTCTGCCGAAGCTACGCCAGATTGAACTGTGTTCATTAACCCCGCAATTTGAGCAAGTGGCATTCCAAATTGGCGGGAGTATTGAATAAATGCTTGAACATCACCGAGTGTCATTGAACCAGTCGCAACTCGATATCC
>CAYPMF010000103.1:0-3265 GCA_964411805.1 uncultured Actinomycetes bacterium
TAGGCGGTAAAAAAGTGAGGTAATTCTTCTAATTAAGCGCGGAGCCAGACGGTCGCACCCCCGGGGAGATGAGCTGAATCCCACTCCGTTGAGCAGAGAATCTCCTGCTTGCCCCTTAAATCTAGATGAAACGGCTCGACTCCAAAATTAGTCAGAACATGCCAACCATTAGGTCGGGAAAAGTGAAGTACATCTGGATTTTGGGTCTCGTGCCAGATTAACTCTTCTTCTGTGATCAACTCTTTTCGCAGAGCTAGCGCGCTGCGAAATTTCTCTAGAGGTGAATCATGTCTTCCCGATTCAGCTTCAACACTGTAATTAGCAAACCATTCAGGTTGTGGCAGATGTGCACCATTGTCCCCGAATCCAAATGATGCGCCGGAAGAATTCCAGGGGAGTGGCACTCGGCAACCATCGCGGCCTTTATCTTTTTTATGATTTCGTAGGTACTGCGGATCTTGAATTTCGCTTTCAGGAATATTTAGTACTTCGTGGAGACCTAATTCTTCTCCCTGATAAATGTATGTGCATCCAGGCAAGGCCAATGCAAACATCTGCACGGCGATGGATCGATTAATTCCTAATTCAATATCAAGTGGAAATGCTGTTCCATTTGAATTCTTAAACTTCGTAAGATCTGAATTAAGCGGAAGGCCATACCTAGTCGCGGGGCGAACTTGATCGTGATTGGAAAATACCCAAGTTGAGGATGACTTATTTCGCTTCGCAATATTTAAATTGCGAGTAACAATATTTTTAAAGGCATCTGCATTGAATGGTGCGCCAAGGAGATCAAAATTAAAAGCTTGTCCCAGTTCATCGATGCTGGCATATTTATAAATATTCTCCGGCTTCGCCCATGCTTCAGCTACAGCAACTCTTGGTGGGTCGTATTGGTTGAAAAGTAAGCGCCATTCCTTATAAATTTCATGTACATCTTCGCGATCAAAGAGAATTCCATTTCCAGGGACTCGTGAATCGAGAGTTCGAGGTTCTGGAATATCTTTGAGCGGATCCGATAAATCTTTCTTTAACATATGCGCAACGTCGATTCGGAATCCATCGACTCCGCGATCAGACCAAAACTTAAGTGTGGTTAAGAAATCTTCTTGAACTTCGCGATTATCCCAATTGAAATCTGGCTGTTCAGGGGCAAATAGGTGGCAATACCACTGGTTATATTTACCTCCCATAACAGATTCATGTGTCCACGCACTCGGCGCAAAATGTGAAATCCAATTGGTGGGAGGTAACTCACCATTCTCACCTTTACCATCGCGGAAAATATAGCGATTGCGTTCGGTAGATCCTGGGGCGGCCTTAAGCGCATCTTGAAACCATCTATGCAAGTTCGATGAGTGGTTAGGAACTATATCTACAAATACTCTTATTCCGACATTGTGCAACTTCTCCAACATCTCGTCGAAATCAGCCAATGATCCAAGTTTTGGATCGACGCTTCGATAATCGTCAACATCGTAACCACCATCTGCGAGCGCCGATGGATAGAAAGGTGAGAGCCAGACTGCGTCAATAGAAAGTGATTTTAAATAATCAACTTTTGAAGTAATTCCTTTAATATCTCCAATGCCATCACCATTATTATCTTTAAAACTGCGTGGATAGATTTGATAAATTACTGCTTGGCGCCACCAATCGCGGCTCTCTACTAATGCCATCTCATCCAGCTTTCTGAAAATTTTTGCGGAAAAATCTTTTTAATTTGCAGTAATTTGCATATTGTATGCGCCATGTCGGGAATTGTGGAGATAGCAAAACATGCAGGAGTCTCGCCAGCCACTGTTTCTCGCGCCCTTCGCGGCATGCACCATGTCAACGAACGCACTCGTAAAAAGATTATTGATGCTGCTCAAGAGTTGGATTATCCGATCCGAGCTGATCTTTTACCGCGTACCGACGGTGGGCGCACAAACACAATTGGTGTCGTTGCACCGTATCTCTCGCGCTGGTTCTTTGCTCAAGCGGTCGCTGGGGTCGAGCAAGCCCTGCGAGAAGCAGGAATGGATCTACTTCTCTATAACTTCGCGCAGATAGATGCGAGACAAAGAATTTTTCAGCAGAAGAAATTGGCAGGCAAAGTTGATGGCTTAATTGTGATCTCTATGCCACCTACGGAACGTGAATTTGAAACTATGTTGGGCTTAGGTATTCCTGTCTCATTATTAGGTGTTGCAGATAATCGTTGTAGTACTGTGGCAATCGACGATGTAGCGGGTGCGACAATAGCTACAAAATATCTCATTGATAATGGACATCAAGAGATTGCAATTATTCGAGGTCAAGACGATTCCACTTTTAACTTTCAAGTTTCATCCATGCGTTTTAAAGGATTTCTCGATACCTTAAATTCAAATAACATTGAATTTAATCGGGCATTCGAACTTGTCTCTGATTTCGAAAGCCATACAGCAGAATTAGCGATGGATGATCTGCTCTCCAAAAAGAAATTGCCAACTGCAATTTTCTGTCAATCAGATGAAATGGCTTTCGGTGTTTTGAAATCATTGAAGAAGCGTGGGCTAGAGGCCGGAAAAGATATATCTGTCATTGGTTTTGATGACCATGAATATTCTGAGATTGCTGGCCTTACTACAGTCCGACAAGCAGTTCAATTCCAAGGTCAAATTGCCGCATCCGAGATTATGGCAAAGTTAGAGAAGCCTGATTCAAAGAATACTCATATTAAAGTCCCAACAGAATTGGTAGTTCGTACCTCTGTTGCGAAAATTAACTAACCTTTAATTGCTGAGCTTGCAACAGATTGAATAAACCAACGTTGGAACGCTAGGAACACCACCAGAACTGGCGCTACCAGCATTACTCCGAATGCGAAGATTGCACCCCAATCTGTTGGTGGCTGGGTGAAGTAAATCTGAATCTCGACTGGCAACGGCACAACTTTTGCTTGATCAACCATCATTACTGGGAATAAGAAAGCAGACCATGAAGAGAGGAAGGTCAAAATAGTCACAGATGCATAAACAGGCTTAGACATTGGAACAATAATTGATCTAAAAATTCGCCATGGTCCAGCGCCATCTAGTCGAGCTGACTCTTGAATTTCATTTGGTAGCCCAATGAAGAATGTGTAGAAAAGATAGATAGAGAATGCGCTAGCAATAAATGGGATGTATTGAACGAAATAAGTATTTCGATAATCACGCAGCAAGTAATAAAGTGGAACTGCAATTGCCTCAAATGGAAGAATGACGAGGAGAACAATAAATCCTTGAATAAAGTTGCG
>CAYPMF010000104.1:0-3216 GCA_964411805.1 uncultured Actinomycetes bacterium
GAGATTGTTAAATCAGGTGCAATTGGTGAAGTTAAAAAGATTCGCTCTTGCTTTACATATACCGATCTAGATCCATCAAATATTCGCGCAATTTATGAGCTAGGTGGCGGAGGTCTATATGACCTCGGTCCTTACTCAGTTGCCGCGCCACTTTGGTTAATGGATTTTGCACCAACTTCAAATATTAAGACTGAAGTTAAATGGCACCCAGGTGGCTCAGATGAAACCGTGAAAATTAATTTCAACATTGGTGGTGCGGAGGCAGAAGCCGTAACCTCAATGGCAACCCCAGATACTCTCTATTTTGAAGTAACTGGAACTAAGGGCAGCGTGAAGATGGGTGGCAATGATGCTTTTAATTCACATAATAAGCCGAGCACTTTAGAGATTGATATTGAAGGCAAGAAGAGCGTTGAAAACTTTGCAGCTTGCGATCCATATCAATTAATGGCAGATTCTTTTGCAAATCGCATTCGTGGACGCGAAGCTTGGCTGATGCCGCTATCTGAATCCCTTAAATTTGCGGAATTTTTTGATCAAGTATTTAAAGTAATGGGACGTCCATAGTTGAAGTTCTACGCAAATAAGAAGCCACTTTCGGCAACTTATGCAATCTTCTTTGGCTTCTTCCTCTTCTTTACGCTTCCAGTCGGTGGGGTATTTTTCACGCTAAATGATGGCGATACCTTTATTAAGTTAAGCCAGATCATTTCCAATAAACCTACTGAGATTTCACATGCGGCGGGCCAATTCCGAGGCGCTTTCTATTTCTTAATATTTATGTGCCTATTAACTGGCTTTATGTATTTACTAACCGCAAAGAGTCGAGAGATAGCATTTAGATTCTTCTCTATAGCTTTTGGTGTTTACACCATAGTCTCTTTTGGCTACAAGGTAATTATTAATTCGGCGATGGTTGTAGCTATAGATAAGTTGGAAGCTGGGCCTTTAAAAGATTCTGCGCCCGAAGTTACAAAAGCTTTTGTTAATAATTTTCTACTCTTTGCGATAGCTGGAGCCGTGCTATCGATGGCTGCGCTTGTTATTGGTTTACTTGGGAAGAGTAATAAAGAGTCTTAACCGACAAGCTCTTCTTTACGAGCCCCTGTATTTTTATGGGTGCAACGCTTATTTGCTTCTAACTTCGAGCAACCCTTACAAAGTAAAACTAATTCATGGCAGGAAGCTGTGTTGCAGTTATAGAACTGCTTAGTTGCTCCGCCACAGATTTCGCACTCGCCAATAACCTTGGTCTTATCGGAGAAATCAACGCTCATACGACCGTCAAAAGTGTAGAGCGAACCTTCCCAGTGTGAGTCATCAGCAAACTTGTCACCGTATCGAACGATGCCGCCCTCAATCTGATAGATCTCTTTAAAGCCACGATTCTTCATTACAACAGAGAGAATTTCACAACGGATTCCACCAGTGCAGTAAGTAACTACTGGCTTATCCTTAATGTGATCATACTTTCCACTCTCAATCTCTTTAATAAAGTCGTGAGTGGTCTCAACTTCTGGAACTACCGCATTCTTAAACTTTCCAATTTTCGCTTCATAAGCATTGCGACCATCAAAGAAGACCACATCTTCGCCGCGTTCTTCAACCAACTTATCAACCTCATATGGCTTTAGATGAGTACCGCCACCAATAACTCCATTGAGATCAACTTTAATTTCATCTGGTGCGCCAAATGCAACTAACTCGGGCTTAACCTTCACACTTAAACGTGGGAAATCATGGCCAGTTCCTTCCGACCATTTGAAATCAATCTTCTTAAATCCAGGGAATTGTTTTGTGGCTTTGATGTAGCGCTTTAAATCTTCAGATTCTCCGCCAAGCGTTCCATTAATTCCATGTTCGGAGATAAGGATTCGTCCCTTTAAATTTAAAGATTCACATAGTGTCTTCTGCCAAAGTTTTAGGGCAAGGGGATCGGCTACGGGAGCAAAACCGTAATAGAGAATAATTCTTGGATCCACCATAGCCATATTTTAACCTGCGATTTAGAATTGCCTAATCGAGGCTAGCTTCCCGCCAAAGCAAGGTTTATTTGAGTAAGAGTCCAAGCGCCATATTGGACAAGGCTAAGTAGCGCTGGTTGTTTGATAGAAATAGGATATGGATATGAATTCACAAATGCTTGAGAGAATGAAAAGTGGAAAAGGTTTTGTAGCTGCACTTGATCAAAGCGGCGGTTCGACACCGAAGGCGCTAAAGCTTTATGGAGTTGATGAATCTAAGTACAGCTCTGAAGCAGAGATGTTCGATTTAATCCATGCGATGCGATCACGGATGATTAAATCTCCGGTGTTTACATCAGAGCGAATCCTTGCCGTTATTTTGTTTGAAGCCACTATGAAGCGTGAAATTGATGGTCTGGGATCTGCAGAATTCTTGTGGCAGAAAAAGGGAATCGTTCCTTTCCTTAAGACTGATAATGGATTAGCTGACGAAATCGATGGTGCCCAACTTCTTAAGCCGATTCCACAATTAGAAGAGCGGGTAGCAACTGGTATCGCTCACGGCGTATTTGGAACCAAGATGCGTTCAGTTATTAAAGATTTCAATGAAAGGGGAATTGAAGCAAATGTTGCTCAGCAATTCGACCTCGGTAAGACCGTTATTAAGGGCGGGATGGTTCCGATTATTGAGCCTGAGGTTGATATCAATTCTCCTCACAAAGAAAAGTGCGAAGAGCTCTTGAAGAAGAACATCATTGCCCAACTAGATGCGCTATCTGATGATCAGAAGATCATGTTGAAGTTAACTATTCCGACCGAGGCAAATCTTTATGAAGATCTAACAAAACATCCGAAGGTGATTCGCGTTGTAGCGCTATCTGGTGGTTACACACGTGAACATGCAAATGAACTTCTTGCAAAGAATCGCGGCATGATTGCATCATTCTCGCGCGCACTTGCTGAAGGGCTTTCTGCAAATCAGAGCGATGCAGAGTTCGATAAGGTTTTGGATCAATCAATCGGCTCTATCTATAAGGCTTCGACCGAGAAGAATTAAATCTAAGCGCGATTCTTGCGCTTAAGCCTGGATTCTCAGGAATCTTTTAGGTTTATCTAGGCCTTTTTTCTGTTGCGCCCAAGGGTCTGCTCAGGTTCGAACTGCATTCTCCATCCAGTAATGAAAGAGCGATAAAGATCGCTTAACAACATGAAAGAGGAGAGATAAATGTTTTTAATCGTTCTATTCCCGCTA
>CAYPMF010000105.1:0-3147 GCA_964411805.1 uncultured Actinomycetes bacterium
TCGAAGGTGGACAACTTCCACTTGTAATGCGTCTTCCAAAGCTACGTGGATTTAAAAATCCAGAGCGCGTTGAATACCAACCAATCAACGTCGGCGCAATCAATGCACTTTATCCAAAGGGCGGCACAGTTACTGTTGCTGATCTTGTTAAGAAGGGTGCAGTTCGCGACGGACAACTAGTTAAAGTTCTAGGCAACGGCGATATCTCAGTGAAGGTAACTGTCGAAGCACACGCATTCTCATCATCTGCAGAAGAGAAAATCTCTGCTGCTGGTGGTTCTGCAAAGAAGCTCTAATTAGAAATTATTTAATTAAAAATAATTAAGAAGTAAGAGGAGAAGATCTTGATTTCAGCATTTGGTAAGGCCTTTAAGACCCCAGACTTGCGCACCAAGATCTTCTTTACTCTTGCAATCATGGCGCTATTCCGCCTTGGTTCAATTATTCCTACCCCTGGCGTTTCATATAATAACGTTCAAGCTTGTTTAAAGCAAGTAAATAACGGCGGCCTCTTTGGACTAATCAATATGTTCTCTGGTGGAGCGCTTCTTCAACTTTCAATTTTCGCACTTGGCATCATGCCTTACATCACCAGCTCAATCATTATTCAACTTCTAACTGTTGTAATTCCTCGTTTTGAAGCTTTGAAGAATGAAGGACAATCTGGTTCTGCGAAGTTAACTCAATACACACGTTATTTAACTATCGGCCTTGCGCTCCTTCAATCTACTGGTTTGATTGCAGTTGCTCGCACACCTGGTCGACTATTTAGTGGCTGTTCATATCCGATTATTCCGGATGCATCTTGGTCACGAATTCTTGTAATGGTTCTTGTAATGACTTCAGGAACCTCTGTAATTATGTGGCTTGGTGAATTAATCACTGACCGTGGCGTCGGAAACGGTATGTCAATCTTGATCTTCACATCAATTGCAGCTCGCTTCCCAACACAACTTTGGTCAATCAAGCTACAAAAGGGACTCTTCGCATTCCTATTCGTAACGGGTATTGGAATTCTTACAATTATGGCGGTTGTATTCGTTGAACAAGCAACTCGTCGTATTCCGGTGCAATATGCAAAGCGCCAAGTTGGACGCCAAATTTATGGCGGAACCAGCACATATATTCCTATCAAGGTAAATCAATCTGGCGTTATTCCAGTTATCTTCGCATCATCACTTCTATATATCCCAACTCTGATCGTTAACTTCTCAGGAAGCACATCAAAGTGGGCGGTATGGATTCAACAGAATTTAGTTAAGGGCGATCACCCGATTTACATTATTACCTACGCAGCCTTAATTATCTTCTTCACTTACTTCTATGTTGCTATCTCTTTCAACCCAGATGAAGTTGCAGACAATATGAAGAAATATGGCGGCTTTATCCCAGGTATTCGCGCTGGTAAGCCAACTTCTGAATATCTACAATATGTGCTTTCAAGAATCACTGCGCCAGGTTCACTCTACTTGGCTGTTATCGCAGTTATTCCAATCATTGCACTTATTCTCTTCAATGCATCTGCAAACTTCCCATTTGGTGGAACTGCGATTTTAATTGTGGTTGGCGTTGGTTTAGATACTGCGAAGCAAATTGAATCGCAGCTACAACAACGTTCATACGAGGGATTCCTGCGTTAATGCGCTTAGTCCTTGTCGGCCCACCAGGTGCAGGTAAGGGAACTCAAGCAGTTTACCTAGCCGAACACTTTGCCATTCCACATATCTCTACTGGAGATATCTTTCGCGCAAATATAAAAGGTGCAACCGAACTTGGCGTACTTGCAAAGTCTTATATTGATAAGGGCGAATTAGTTCCAGATTCTGTTACCAATGACATGGTTGCAGATCGCCTAACTCAAAGCGATACTGCAAATGGATTTCTACTTGATGGCTATCCAAGAAATGTTGAGCAAGCGAAGTATTTGGATGGCGTCTTAACTAAGCGATCAATCCCGCTTGATGCTGTTCTTGAATTCCAATTAGAAAATGACGAGATTGTTAAGCGGTTATCAGGTCGTCGAGTGTGTCGCGCATGTGGTGCAATTTTTCATATGATTTTTGAGAAACCAAAGGTTGACGGCACTTGCGACAAGTGTGGCGGCGAGCTCTACCAGCGTGATGACGATAAAGAATCTGTTATTCAAAATCGCCTAGATGTTTATGAGCAACAGACTGAACCAATAATTAATTACTACAAAGATGTAAATCTTCTAAAGACCATCTCTGCAATAGGAGAGGTTTCTGCAATTTCAGCTCGCGCTATCGAAGCGCTTAAGTGATGGCTATTGAGATCAAGTCCCTCGATCAGTTAAAGCTGATGCGCAGGGCCGGTTTAGTTGTCGCAGAAGCTCTGCAATTAATTAGCGAAGAGATCAAGCCAGGAACTACTACCAACCTACTAAATGAAATTGCCGTAAAACACCTTAAGAAATCAAACGCTAAATCAAACTTTTTAAATTATCACGGATATCCAGCAGTAATTTGTGCATCAGTAAATGATGAAGTGGTCCACGGAATCCCAAATGATAATTTGATTAAGGATGGCGATATCGTCTCAATTGATTTTGGTGCAATTGTTGAAGGTTGGCATGGTGATAGCGCATTCTCAGTTGTTGCGGGAAATGCAGATCCGGAAGATTTAAAGTTGCTTGCAACATGTGAAGAGTCAATGTGGCGTGGAATTGCAGCAGCTCGAGTAGGTGGAAAACTCACAGATATTTCAAGTGCTATTGAACAATACATAACATCACAAGGTAAGTATGGAATCTTGCGCGAATATGGTGGCCATGGAATTGGTTCTGCAATGCATCAAGAGCCACACATTTTAAATTTTGGCGCACCTGGAATGGGCCCAGATTTACAAGTTGGTCTGGCGCTAGCGATAGAGCCGATGATTACGCGTGGAACACATAAGACAAAAATTCTGGATGATGAGTGGACAGTGGTCTCACAAGATGGATCCCGTGGCGCGCACTTTGAACATAGCTTCGCCTTGATGCCAGATGGAAAGCCATTTGTTCTAACCGCCTTCGATGGTGGAAAGTCCGATTTGGCCCGTCTTGGGGTCGAAATTTCCTCTTCAATCTCCTGAAATTCCTCAGGAGAAGGGGTATAAGTACCCCGATTTCTCCATTTTGCCTCCCGC
>CAYPMF010000106.1:0-3026 GCA_964411805.1 uncultured Actinomycetes bacterium
TTAATACATCATCTGAAACTCCAGATTGATGCAACATCTTGGCAGACCAAACTAAGGCCAGATCACCTAATAAAATCGCAGTGGCTGCACCAAATTGTTGAGGATCTCCTGCCCTGCCATCTTTGCGATGAATTGCTTCAAACTCTCGATGAATAGAAGGCGCACCGCGGCGAGTATCAGAGCCATCCATTAGGTCATCATGGATAAGTGCGCAAACATGTATTAATTCCAAAGAAGAGGCTGCAGTGATAATTTCTTTAGAAAGTTCTTTTCCGGATCCAAGATATCCAACCGCCGCAAATAGAGGGCGCAATCGCTTTCCGCTATCGAGGATAAATCTTGATAACGCTTGACCGGCAGGAAGTAATTCACTACCAATCTTTGATAGCTCAGTAACTTGCTTTTCAACAAATTCTTTAAGGGCGCTATCGATATCAACTCGTAAGTCTTTAAGTGTTGAATCAGCTTCGGATTTCACAGAGCAAAGGGTAACCTGACACGCTATGCCAATGACCTACTCAGTTGAATTCTTCCCGCCCAAGGATGAAGCGGGCGAGGCGCGGCTTTGGGAGGCTACTGAGCAACTACGGGTACTCAACTTGGATTTCATATCAGTCACTTATGGAGCGGGTGGCTCATCAAGAGATAGAACTATCCGAATCACTAAGGAGATCAAAGATCACACAGGAATCAATACTGTTGCGCACCTTACATGTGTTGGTTCAACAAAAGACGAACTTCTTGAAATTCTAAATGAATATAAATCTGCCGGAATAACAAGTGTGCTTGCACTCCGAGGGGATCCGGTAGGAGGGCCGCGCGCGCCATGGTCATCAACTGCTGGAGGTTTCAACCATGCAGATGAATTGGTTGCACTCGCTGCAAACTTTGGTGGATTTGAAATTGGTGTAGCTGCATTTCCTGATGGACATCCAGCAAGCAATGGCGATTTTGAGAAAGATATTGAAGTCTTATTAAAGAAAGAAGAATTAGGCGCATCTTTTGCAACCACTCAATTTTTCTTTGAAGCAGCAAGTTATTTCAAGCTAGTTGATACGCTCAGTAGCAAAGGTTCTAAATTAAAAATTATTCCAGGTGTTCTACCAATTACAAATGTTAAGCAATTAAATCGAATGGCCGAGCTCGGCGGCACGCCAATCCCAGCCAAAATAGAAAAAGCATTCGCTGCCATTCAAGATCCTGAAGAGGTAAGGGCAATTGGAATTGAACTCGCTACCAATCTATGCAGCGAATTAATTGAAAATAGCGTTCCTGGAATTCACTTCTATACGATGAACTCGGCTATCTCAACGCTAGCCATTGGCCGAAACTTAGGAATAATTCGTGGCTGATAAGCAATGGTCAGAATTACATGGTGGGGTAGAGATAACCGGTTTTATTAAATTATGGGTTAACCTCTCAAAAATTCTTGCAAAACCCTTTATTTTCTTAAGAATTACCCCTAATCAAATTTCAATTCTTGCGGTATTGATTTCAATACCATTTATTTTCTACCCAAGTGCATGGTGGTTAGTTCTAATTGGATTAATACTTGACGGACTTGATGGCAGAGTGGCAATCGAGCGAAATTTAACTTCAAAGTTTGGCGCGGTAGTTGACTCGATTTCAGATCGAATTGTGGAATTTATTTGGGCAATTGGCCTCTATATGCTCGGGTTAAATTTTTTACCAATTGCAATATTCTTCTCAGCAGCTTGGATTCAAGAGTACTTAAGAGCTCGCGCTGGTGGCCTTGGCTATAAAAATATTGTAATGGTGACAGTTGGAGAGCGTCCTACTAGAGCAATATTTATTATCTTATCTTCGCTTCTAACTTCGTTGGCAAATCCGATTTTTATAATCGCTGTTGTTGTCCAAATAATTTCCTTAATTACTTTAGTTTTTAAATATGAAAGAGAAATTAACCAATAGCTTCTGAAACAATTTCAGAGCTGATTCCAACCAATGGCAATCCGCCGCCTGGATGGGTTGAGCCACCGACTAAATAGAGCCCATTCACATCGCTTCTATTTTTAGCTCGCATAAAAGCTGCGCCAAGGCCATTACTAGATGTTCCATAGATAGAACCACCTGGCGCCATCACCTCTTGCTCTAATTTTGCAGGGCTGCGAATTTCTGAAAAAACTAATCTCTCTGAAACTCGTAATCCAATTTGGTCTAATTTATCTATTATTTTTGAGGCATATTCTTTCTCAATTAAATTCCAATCAACACCATTTTTTGGATCATGTAGCGGTGCGTTAATTAGTACGCTCCAACTTTCACAATTTTCATTTGGCACTAGTGATCTATCACCCGGAGCGCAAATATAAATAGTTGGATCTTCAATTGGCTTCTTATCTTCGAAAAGTGATTGAAACTCAAGGTCATAATTTTCTGGAAACCAAATATTATGATGAGCTAACTTCGGTCGCTCTCCCATAATTTTTGAATTATCTAAGGCCAAAAATAATGAGAACCCAGAAAAGGATGCAGATCGCTTAGCTAGTTTACTTCGCTCCCGCTTTGCAGCTTTGACGCTTCGTGATATTAGCCTTTCATAAACTAATTTAGCGTCAGCATTTGCTACGACGACATCTGATTTTATTTCAAAGCCGCTAACTAATTTAATTCCAATTGCAGTGCCATTTTCAATAAGTATTTGTGAGACTTGGGTGTTTAAATGAATTTCTACACCAAGTTCTGTTGCGCGTTCTGCCAACTTAATAGAGAGTTGGCCTAAACCACCCGAAATGTGCCATGCACCAAATGCGCTCTCAATAAAGGGGATAGTTAAGAGTGGGGCAGGAGCCTTACGTGGGTCTGAACCACTGTATGTTGCATATCGATCAACAATGTATTGCAGGTGCCAATCGCTAGTGAACTTTTTTACATAACTACGAAGTGTTCTATAAGGAGCGATTGATAAGAGTTTTCTAATTGAAATCTCTTTGACGATATTTCTTATCTTCAATTCAGACTCGACAAAAGGAGCTCTAGATAGATCCCACATGCGCTCTGCACGT
>CAYPMF010000107.1:0-2982 GCA_964411805.1 uncultured Actinomycetes bacterium
ATTCCAGGTGGTTCTGGCGGAGGTTCTGCTGCTGCACTTGCTGCATTTGAAGCGCCACTTGCAATTGGATCTGATACCGGTGGATCTATTCGCCAACCTGCTGCCGTAACTGGAACAGTTGGAGTTAAACCAACTTACGGCGGAGTTTCTCGCTATGGGTTAGTTGCATTTTCATCTTCTCTTGATCAAGCGGGTCCATGTGCGCGTACCGTTTTAGATACAGCGTTGCTTCATGAAGCAATCGCTGGCTATGACGAAAAAGATTCCACAAGTATCAATCAACAAGTTCCACAGGTTGTAGAAGCTGCAAAGAAATTAGATGTAAAAGGTTTAAAAATTGGCGTAATTAAAGAGTTAACTGGCGATGGATTCCAAAGTGGAGTTCGCAATCGATTTAATGAATCACTTGAATTACTTGCAAACGCAGGTGCTGAAATAGTTGAAGTTTCTTGCCCAAACTTTGAATATGGTTTGGCAGCTTATTACCTAATTGCACCGAGTGAGTGCTCTTCTAACTTAGCGCGCTTTGACTCTATGCGTTACGGGCTTCGCGTTGGCGATGACGGGAAGAAATCTGCAGAAGAGGTAATGAATTTAACTCGGGAAGCTGGATTTGGCCCAGAGGTTAAGCGACGAATTATTCTTGGAACATATGCACTTTCTTCAGGTTATTACGATGCCTACTACGGTTCTGCACAAAAGGTTCGCACTCTTATAAAGCAAGATTTCGAAAAGGCTTTTGCAAAAGCAGATGTATTAGTCTCACCAACAGCGCCAACTACCGCCTTCAAATTGGGTGAGAAGGTTGATGATCCAGTTGCGATGTATTTAAACGATATTGCAACAATTCCAGTAAACCTTGCCGGCCTTGGTTCGATGAGCCTGCCTGCAGGTTTAGCTGATGAAGATGGGCTGCCAGTTGGATTCCAAATTACTGCACCAGTAATGAAAGATGATTTGTTATATCAAGTTGGCGCAGTTTTAGAAGCCTCACTTCTTTCAAAGTGGGGAGCGCCATTGCTATCAAAGGTAGCGTTGTAATGGCAGTTGATTACGCAACAGCGATGGCAAAGTACGAGCCAACTCTTGGATTAGAAGTACACGTTGAATTAAATACAAAATCAAAGATGTTTTGTTCCTGTGCAACTGAGTTTGGTGCACAACCAAATACTCAAACTTGTCCAGTTTGCTTAGGACTTCCTGGATCACTTCCAGTGGTCAATGGAGTTGCAGTGGAGAGCGCAATTCTTATCGGCTTGGCACTAAATTGTTCAGTAACTCCATTTAGTCGCTTTGCTCGTAAGAACTATTTCTATCCAGATATGCCAAAGAATTTCCAGACATCACAATATGACGAGCCCATTTGTGTAAATGGTTATTTAGATGTCACTATCGATACCGATGAGGGCGAGAAAGTTTTCCGCGTCGAAATCGAGCGCGTTCATATGGAAGAGGACACTGGAAAGTCACTTCACGTTGGTGGCGCTACCGGCCGTATTCATGGTGCGGAGTATTCGTTACTTGATTACAACCGTGCCGGGATTCCACTAATTGAAATTGTTACAAAGATAATTCCAGGAACTGGGAAGTATGCGCCACAAGTTGCGCGCGCATATGTAACCGAATTACGAGATATTTTGCGTTCACTTGGCGTTAGCGATGTAAAGATGGAGCAAGGATCGCTTCGCTGTGATGCCAACGTTTCACTCGCACCAATAGGAAGTGGAAAACTTGGTACTCGATCTGAAACCAAGAATGTGAACTCACTTCGCTCAATCGAACGCGCCCTTACCGGAGAAATTATTCGCCAATCAGAAGTTCTAGATAAGGGCGAAAAAGTTAAGCAAGAAACTCGCCACTTCTTAGAAGATACTGGCCTTACTCGACCTGGTCGTTCAAAGGAAGAGGCAGAGGATTATCGTTACTTCCCAGAACCTGATCTAATTCCAGTTGCACCAGATGCAAAGTGGATCGCAGAGTTACAAGCACGTGTTCCTGAAAAGCCATCAGTTCACCGCAAGCGATTGCAAGATGCATGGCAAGTTCCAGATAAGGAAATGGCTGCGCTAATTAACTCTGAATTGTTAAGCGTTGTTGAAGAGACGGTAAAACTTGGCGCTGAGCCAACCCGCGCCCGTACTTGGTGGCTTGGCGAAATCTCCCGCCTTGCAAATGAGAAAGAAGTTGCCGCAGATTCACTTATTACACCTGCAGCAGTTGCAGAGATAATTGATTTAATTGTTAAGGGCGAGCTCACAGATAAATTGGCCCGCCAAGTAGTTGAAGGCGTTATCAATAGCGAAGGTTCACCAAAGGAAGTTATAGAAAAGCGTGGCCTTAAAGTAGTTAGCGATGATGGGGCGCTTATGGCAGCAATCGAAGCGGCAATCGCCGCCCAACCAGATACTGCGCAACGAGTTCGCGATGGAAATATCCCAGCTGCTGGCGCTCTTATTGGCGCAGTAATGAAGGCAACTGGCGGACAGGCTGACGCGGCTCGTGTTCGTGAACTATTGTTAAAGCACTTGGGTCAATAAGAAGTCAGGTCAGAGGAAATTTAATGTCGAATATGAAGCCACGTTCTGGTTTAGTAACCGATGGATTAGAGCGCGCTCCTGCACGAGGGATGCTTCGCGCTGTTGGTATGCAGGATGAGGATTTTAAGAAGCCACAAATTGGTATCGCTTCATCTTGGAATGAAATTACTCCTTGCAACCTCTCACTTGATCGTCTGGCAAAGGCATCGCGTAAAGGCGTGATTGATGCTGGTGGATTTCCAATGCAATTTGGAACTATTTCAGTATCTGATGGAATTTCAATGGGACATGAAGGAATGCACTTCTCATTAGTTTCCCGCGAAGTTATTGCTGACTCAGTTGAAACTGTTATGCAGGCAGAGCGTTTAGATGGAATGGTTACATTTGCAGGATGCGATAAATCCCTTCCCGGAATGATGATGGCAGCAGCACGTATCGATGTTGC
>CAYPMF010000108.1:0-2816 GCA_964411805.1 uncultured Actinomycetes bacterium
TCGTAACTAATTCACGTGGCAACTTCGATGATCTTGCAACGATGATTGAAGACACCATTAAAATTTTGGATAAGGTCGGAAATAATCTCCGTCATGGCCGTGCACCTTCAGGTCCAGATGCAGAGCGTCTTGGAAAAGTATTGCGCGGTATTGCAACTCAGATCGAGAGTTAATTCCAACCTTCTCGTTTTGCTCTTCTGATTGTGTAACGCAATCCGATTAGGCCAAGTGCTGCGCCAACAATGCAGGTGTAAATCTTTTCACTTGCCGCGCCCATCGCAATTAGTACAACGAGAGCGACGCACCAAGCAACTATTCCAACGATGATGGTTATAACTGCTGTGCGCATACCCATATCCTCTTTTTAGATAACTAGCGATTAGAGATAAAGACCAGTGCAGTCACGCCAACTAATACCGCAATAGTGACGATACGTCGGACCTTGTAGCTCATCTACTTTTTCATCTCCGCAACAACGTATTCGATGCAGGAGATCAACTTCTTAACATCCGCTGGATCAACAGCCGGGAACATCGCCACGCGCAATTGATTCTTTCCAAGCTTGCGATATGGATCGGTATCAACAATGCCATTTGAACGAAGTACCTTGGCAATTTCAAGGGCGTCGATTGATTCGTCGAAATTAATTGTTCCAACAACTTTTGATCGCATCGCAGGATCAGTTACGAATGGTGTTGTGTAATCATTTTTATCGGCCCACTCATAAAGTGCGCCAGAACTTTCAGCAGAACGACCAGCAGCAAATTTAAGTCCACCGTTGTTATTCATCCACTCAATTTGTTCAGCTAACAACATAAGAGTTGCAACTGCAGGGGTGTTGTAAGTTTGATCTAACCGAGAGTTTTCAATTGCTGTAGTTAAATCAAAGAAGGTTGGAATCCAACGGCCGCTCTCTTTAATCTTTGCGACTCGAGCAATCGCGGCTGGGCTCATAATCGCTATCCAAAGGCCACCATCTGAAGCGAAGGACTTCTGTGGTGCAAAGTAATAAACATCTGTCTGTGAGATATCAACATCTAAACCGCCCGCTGCAGAGGTCGCATCAACTAATACAAGTGCGCCCTCAGTTCCAGCCGGGCGAACGATTGGCATAGAGACACCAGTAGATGTCTCATTGTGAGTTAGTGCGTAAACATCAACGCCAGCTTCTGCTTTAGGAAGTGGATGCGCACCTGGATCAACTTTAATAATGGTTGGTTCTTCTAAGAATGGCGCTGCCTTTGCGGCTTCTGCAAACTTAGAAGAGAACTCACCGAAAACCAGATGTTGAGATTTATTCTCAATTAAATTTAGAGTTGCAATATCCCAGAACGCAGTTGAGCCACCATTACCTAGAATTACTTCATAACCTTCTGGGAGATTAAATAACTTTGTTAAGCCAGTGCGAACACGATTTACGACGTTCTTAACTGGCTTCTGGCGATGTGAAGTTCCAAGAATTGAAGTTCCTGATTTATAAAGTGCTTCCAAAGCTTCTGGACGAATTTTTGAAGGGCCGCTACCAAAGCGACCGTCAGTTGGCTTTAAATTATCTGGAATCTTGATTTCGCTCATGGCGCGAAGCCTAAGGGTTAAGACGCTTAATCTCCCAATTGGAATTATTTTTGGAATAGATAAAGCGGTCATGGAGGCGGGAGTAGCGACCCTGCCAGAACTCAAATGAGATTGGCGCAACTAGGAAGCCGCCCCAGTGCGGTGGCTTTGGAACTTCATTCGGAAACTTTGCCTCAAATTCTTTGAATCTTGCTTCTAACTCTTCGCGAGATGAAAGTTCTTCAGATTGCGAACTTGCCCATGCGCCTATTTGAGATCCACGCGGCCTAGTTGCAAAGTATGCAGAACTTTCTTCTTCACTAATTTTTGTTGCGCTACCTATGACGCAAACTTGTCGCTCCATTGGATACCATGGAAATAAAAGTGAAACGTTCTCATTTTTTGCAATTGCTTTAGCTTTACGAGAGTTGTAATTTGTAAAGAAAGTTAAACCATCATTAGTAATATCTTTTAATAGAACTGTTCGAGAAGTTGGTGAGTCGCCAAAAGTTGAGAGCACCATGGCATTTGCTTCAACAATAAATTCATTGGCAGCCGCCTCACCAAGCCACTTCAAAAATTGGTCGACTGGATTGGGAGCTAGGTCGCCTTCAGAGAGGCCAGCATCGCCGTAACTGCGGCGCATCGCACCGATCTCCTCGCGCATACCCATGGATGTATCTAACCTCACTCGCACCAATTTTGAGGGTCGGGCATTGGCGAGCAGAATAAGCCCAAGATTTTTTAATAAGGAGAACGCAGTGGCAGATGATTTTAAGCCTGGCCTTGAAGGTGTAATTGCATTCGAATCTGAGATTGCAGAGCCAGATAAAGAAGGTAGTGCGCTCCGTTATCGCGGCGTTGATATTGAAGATTTAGTTGGAAAAGTTTCATTCGGAAATGTTTGGGGCTTATTAGTAGATAACGAATTTAATCCTGGTCTTCCTTCCGCAGAAAAATTCCCAATCCCAGTTCACTCAGGTGATGTGCGAGTTGATGTGCAATCTGCAATTGCAATGCTTGCACCAGCTTGGGGACTTAAGCCACTTCTTGATATTTCAGATGCAGAAGCGCGTGACAATCTAGCTCGAGTTTCAGTAATGGTGCTTTCTTATGTTGCGCAATCTGCACGTGGTTATGCACCGATGGTTCCAGAATCAGAAGTTGATAAGGCGCACACAATCGTAGAGCGCATGATGATTCGCTGGAGAGGTGAGCCAGATCCAAAGCATGTGCGTGCAGTCGATGCTTATTTCGTATCA
>CAYPMF010000109.1:0-2765 GCA_964411805.1 uncultured Actinomycetes bacterium
TCGATCCAACACAATATGGAATGCCAGCTCGTTATGACGAAAAAGGCAACTTCATTTACCCAGAAGGTTTCGATCCAGAGACTCAAGAGTGGAAGCCAGGATATGAATCTCAACGTGAAGAGTGGGAGCGTCAATACGCTGAAGCTCAAGAGCGTTTCATGGCTCACCGTAAGCAGAAGCAAGAGGCGCAAGCCGCTGATGCCGCTGCAACAACTGAAGAGCCAGCAAACTAATTAACACTTAAAAAGCCCCGATTAATTTCGGGGCTTTTTTATTTGCTTAGTAAGGTTCACCTATGTTGAAAGTAGCGCTTACCGGAGGGATTGGATCAGGTAAGAGTTTAGTCGGCCAAATATTTGAAGAACTTGGAGCGACGGTCGTAGATAGCGACCAACTTTCTCGTGATGTTATTGAACGAGGAACTACAGGATTCGATGAAGTTGTCGCGCACTTTGGGGATACGATCTTAAGTGGCGGAGTAATAGACAGAGAAAAATTAGGAGAATTAGTTTTTCGCGATCCAAATGAACGCCAAGCACTTGAAATGATAATTCATCCGAGGGTTCGCGAAGCATTTAACGAAATTGCGTCAGAGATACCGGAAAGTGGGGTATTGATTAATCAGATCCCATTATTGGTGGAAACAGATGGTGCTAAGAATTTCGATGTAGTAATTACCGTGGTTGCACCACTAGAAGTTCGCAAGGAACGATTAAAGGCGCGCGGTCTGAAGGATTATGAAATTGCGGCGAGAATTTCAGCGCAGGTGGGGGATGATGAGCGCAAGGCAATCTCCGACTATGTAATAGATAATTCTGATGATCAATATTCACTCACTTCAAAAGTTGAAAATATTTATGAGAAATTAAAGGCCCGTGCGTCCAGTAACTGATTTAGAGCGAAAGGTCGCTCCTTTTGAGGTGATCAGTGAATATAAACCTTCGGGAGATCAACCTGCTGCAATTGCTGAACTTGCCGAACGCATTAACCGTGGCGAGAAAGATGTTGTGCTTATGGGTGCAACTGGAACCGGTAAATCGGCAACAACTGCTTGGTTGGTGGAAAAGTTGCAGCGCCCAACTTTAGTTTTGGCGCCAAATAAAACATTAGCCGCACAACTTGCTAATGAATTTAGAGAACTCTTACCCAATAATGCAGTTGAATATTTTGTTTCTTATTACGACTATTACCAACCAGAAGCTTATGTGCCACAGACTGATACCTTTATTGAAAAAGATAGTTCGGTAAATAGTGAAGTTGAGCGACTTCGCCACTCCGCTACAAACTCTCTTTTAACGCGTCGTGATGTAATAGTGGTGGCAACAGTTTCTTGCATCTACGGACTTGGTACTCCGCAAGAGTATGTGGATCGTATGATCAAACTGCGAGTTGGTGAAGAGATAGAACGAAATACACTTCTAAGAAAATTTGTCGACATCCAATATAAGCGAAACGATATGGCATTTGAACGTGGAACTTTCCGAGTAAGAGGCGACACCATCGAAATTATTCCCATGTACGAAGAGCTTGCTATTCGAATTGAAATGTTTGGGGATGAGATAGAAAGAATTACCACCCTTCATCCATTAACTGGAGAGATTGTCGCGGAAGAAAATGAAATGTATGTATTTCCTGCTAGCCATTACTCGGCTAGTCAAGAAACAATGGCTCGAGCCATCTCTCAAATTGAGGAAGAGATGGAATCTAAAGTGAAGGAATTCGAAAGACAGAATAAATTACTTGAGGCGCAACGCTTAAGAATGCGCACAACTTTTGATACTGAAATGATTCGCCAACTTGGATTTTGTTCGGGTATTGAAAATTATTCGCGCTATATAGATGGTAGAGAAGCTGGATCTCCACCTAACTGTCTCTTAGATTATTTTCCAGAAGATTTCTTAGTTGTAATTGATGAATCACATATAACCGTTCCGCAAATTGGAGCGATGTTCGAAGGCGATGCTTCAAGAAAACGTACCCTTGTAGAACATGGTTTTAGATTGCCAAGCGCTCTGGATAATCGCCCCCTTAAATTTGATGAATTTCTAGAACGTAAGGGCCAAACTGTCTACCTCTCAGCAACGCCGGGAAAGTATGAGTTAGAAAAATCAGGCGGTGAATTCGTTGAGCAAGTGATTAGGCCAACCGGCTTAATTGACCCAAAGATTGTTATTAAAGAGACCAAAGGTCAGATAGATGACCTGCGAAATGAAATATTAGCTAGAGCTGAGAGAAATGAGAGAACTCTCGTCACAACTCTCACTAAAAAGATGTCAGAAGATTTAACTGACTACTTCCAAGAGTCAGGAGTGCGAGTTAGATATCTGCATTCAGAAGTCGATACATTGCGAAGAGTTGAACTTCTTAGAGAACTCCGAGCTGGCGAATATGACGTATTAATTGGAATTAATTTGTTGCGCGAGGGCTTGGATTTGCCTGAAGTCTCTTTAGTTGCAATTCTTGATGCTGATAAGCAGGGCTTCCTTCGCTCTGTAACATCATTGATTCAGACAATTGGTCGCGCCGCCCGCAACGTTTCAGGCGAAGTACATATGTATGCAGACACAATTACAGATGCCATGGCAAAAGCAATTGATGAGACTAATAGACGTAGAGCAAAACAAGTTGCTTACAACAAAGAACATGGAATAGATCCAACGCCACTTCGAAAGAAAATTGCAGACATAACAGATTTGATTGTGAAGGAAGCGGATGACACTGAAGAGTTGATGGCAAACTCACATCACAGTAAGGCGGTAATTCCA
>CAYPMF010000110.1:0-2760 GCA_964411805.1 uncultured Actinomycetes bacterium
GAACCACGCGGAACTCGTATCTTCGGACCAGTTGCTCGCGAACTTCGCGACAAGCGCTACATGAAGATCATTTCACTAGCGCCGGAGGTATTGTAAAAATGGCGAAGATTAAGAAGGGCGACACTGTTCTAGTTATTGCTGGAAAAGATAAGGGCCTTACTGGAAAAGTACTTGAAATTGAGAAGAACGATTCTCGAGTAATTGTTGAAGGTGTTAATCGCGTAAAGCGCCACACTCAACAAACCGAGTCTGAGCGCGGTGCAAAGGTTGGCGGAATTCTGACAATCGAAGCTCCAATTCATCTATCTAACGTGATGTTGGTTGATGGTTCAGGCAAGGGAACTCGCGTTGGCTTCCGCAAGGATGACGAAGGCAAGAACGTTCGCATCTCACGCAAAACCGGAAAGGACATCTAATGTCAGCGCCACGTTTAAAGACGCGTTATGCAGCAGAGATCAAGCCTGCGCTAAAAAATAAATTTGCTTACGCAAATGTTATGCAGATTCCTACCCTCACTAAGGTAATTGTGAATATGGGTGTTGGTGAAGCAGCTCGTGACTCAAAGTTGATTGAAGGCGCAATTCGCGACCTAACCACAATCACTGGTCAAAAGCCACAAGTTACAAAGGCACGTAAGTCAATTGCGCAATTTAAATTGCGTGAAGGACAACCAATTGGTGCACACGTAACTCTTCGCAACGATCGTATGTGGGAATTTACAGATCGTCTTCTTTCAATCGCGTTGCCACGTATCCGTGACTTCCGCGGTCTATCACCAAAGCAATTTGATGGAAATGGAAATTACACATTTGGTCTTACAGAGCAAGTTGTGTTCCCAGAAATCGAACAAGACAAGATTGATCGTCCACGCGGAATGGATATCACTTTTGTAACTACTGCTAAGAATGATGAAGAAGGTCGCGAACTACTTCGCGCACTTGGCTTCCCATTCAAGGAAAACTAAGAGAGGCACCATGGCAAAGACATCGCTAAAAGTTAAGGCTAGCCGTAAGCCAAAGTTTAAGGTTCGCGGTTACACACGTTGCCAACGTTGTGGTCGTCCACACTCTGTTTACCAAAAGTTCGGTATCTGCCGCGTCTGCTTCCGCGAGATGGCACACCGTGGTGAACTTCCTGGCATCACAAAAGCAAGCTGGTAATTACTTTTTAAAAACGACTACGAAATAGGTCACTACCAAATCGGTAGCGAAACCAGTTCGAGAAAGGCCTAAGGCCAAGAATGACAATGACAGATCCAATCGCAGACATGCTTGCACGTCTGCGTAATGCGAACTCTGCCTATCATGACACGGTAGCAATGCCGTCTTCATCAGTTAAGGCACGTATCGCAGAGATCCTCAAGCAAGAGGGTTATATCGCTGGATACCGCGTAGAGAATTCAACTGCGGGTTTTGGTAAGACGCTGACAATTGATTTGAAGTTCGGTTCAAACCGTGAACGTTCAATCGCAGGTCTTCGTCGCGTTTCAAAGCCAGGACTTCGCGTTTATGCAAAGTCAACATCACTACCTAAGGTACTTGGTGGCCTTGGCGGTGCAATCATCTCAACTTCATCTGGTTTGCTAACTGATAAGCAAGCTAACAAGCAGGGCGTAGGCGGAGAAGTTCTCGCCTATGTATGGTGATTTAAATGTCACGTATCGGTCGTAAGCCAATCACTGTTCCTGCAGGCGTTGAAATTTCAGTTTCAGGTTCATCTGTAACTGTTAAGGGAAAGAACGGAACACTTTCTCATGTTGTTGCATCACCGATCACTGTAAAGGTAGATGGCACAACAGTTAACGTTGAGCGTCCAAATGATGAGCGTCTAAATCGTTCACTACATGGTCTAACTCGCACTTTGATCAATAACATGATCGAAGGCGTACTAAATGGTTATTCAAAGTCGATCACCATCGTTGGCGTTGGTTATCGCGTTGCTGATAAGGGCAAGGATCTTGAGTTCCAACTTGGTTACTCACATCCAATTCTCTTTAAGGCTCCTGAAGGAATTACCTTCAAGGTTGAATCACAAACACGTTTCCATGTTCATGGAATCGATAAGCAATTAGTCGGCGAAACAGTTGCGAAGATTCAAAAGCTTCGTAAATCAGATCCATATAAGGGCAAAGGTCTGCACCTTGATGGACAACGTATTCGTCGCAAGGCTGGTAAGGCAGGTAAGAAGTAATGGCAATCGGATATAAAGTCTCAAAGGGCAATTCACAAAAGGCCCGTCAACGCCGCCACTTCCGTGTGCGCAAGAAGGTAACTGGAACAGCTGATCGTCCACGCCTTGTTGTCTCACGCTCTGCACGCCATCTTTTTGTGCAAATTGTTGATGATTCAATCGGACAAACAATTGTTTCAGCTTCAACTATGGAAGATGCACTACGTAAGGATTCTTCAAGCGATAAGAGTGCAAAGGCTCGCATCGTTGGTAAGGAACTTGCAGATCGTGCAAAGGCAAAGGGAATTACTTCGGTCGTCTTTGACCGCGGTGGAAATAAGTATCACGGTCGCGTTGCAGCTCTTGCAGATGCAGCTCGTGCTGCTGGATTGGAGTTCTAATGGCTAACGAGCGCGACAATACAAAGACAACTGAAAATCGCGGAAGCGATCGTCGTGAACGTCGTCCACGCGAAGGGCAACCAGAACGTGAGAAGTCTCCTTACACAGAGCGCGTTGTTTTCATTAACCGCGTAGCAAAGGTTGTTAAGGGTGGCCGTCGTTTCTCTTTCACAGCTCTTGTAGTTGTTGG
>CAYPMF010000111.1:0-2756 GCA_964411805.1 uncultured Actinomycetes bacterium
AACAATTGCTGCCTTTTGTTTAGAGACCAAGGGAACTCAAGAATATAGATTTGAAAAGAGCGAATTTGTAAATCGCTTAAGCCAAACTTTCGGCGCTGATGCAGCGGCGCAGGTTGCAACTAAGCTCTAAATTTTTCTACGACAAATTTGAGCGCAATTAAAAAGTTCTGTACTTGTTTTGGCGAAGTATCGTGGTGGAGATAAATTCGAAGATTGCCACCAGTAGGTTGCCCCATAGCTTCAAGGACATGGCTAGGCGCAAGGGCGGTCGGCTTACAAGCTGAACCAGAATCAACTGCAAAGCCAGCCTTATCTAATTCATTTACCAAGTACTCCGCATCTACCCCTTCGAGCGACACTGAAACTAAATCATGTGGGCCCGGAAGCACATTGGCGCCTCCGATATCGTTTGAAATAAATTTTCTTATTTCTGCAGCCAAAGTTTCCATCTGACGTTTAGTGCCACGTTCACCCTCAACCCATTGCTCTAAAGCAATGGCGCTGGAAATTATCAATGGAAGAGATGCGCCATCAGGAACTTTCAAATTATCCATTCGAGGAATAGGACTCTTCCAATTAATTTCATCGCGAATTGCCAGAATCCCTAGCCCTTGTGGGCCATCCCAACTTCTAGAATCAAAGAGCGCCGTGCTCCAATTCTTAGGAAGTGGCGCCCTCGCCCCACTGGAAGTTGCATCCACAAAAATTGAAGAGTTGTCATCAACTAATTCATCTTGGGAAATTCCAGTCTCACCATTTCGTAATTGCCAAGCTATTACATTTTTCTTATCGGAAGGTGGCGTTGCAATCTTTCCTAAGTTCGACACATCTAGCTTCGTTGACGTCGTAGTGGCGGCGATTGCATGTACTTCTTGGCGATCAATTTTTGAGTAATAAAGATGGCTCTCTGAATTTATTAGCCCTTTAATTCCTAGAAAATATCCAAAGCTAACTTCGCCGATGAAATGTAGATATTCATTTCTAATGCCTAGTTGGGAAGCAAATGTCGCTCGCGCCTCTTCTAGGAGGATTTTGGCTTGGCGGGATTGGCTAGGTAACTTCTTTGGGTCGCTCCAGCCCTGATTTGCGGCCAATGAAAGCGCGGCAGCTGCTGCCGTTGAGAGCGGCGCTTCGCTTTGAAAGTTGGCTGTGACTGAACCCACCGGCACAGGGTAGGGCAGTGAAACTACGCCCTGTAACAGATGGATATTCTTACCCCATGCGCTTGCTTAAGAAACTAGCCCTCGGAGCACTCGGCCTAACTGCCGCGCTCACCCTGACATCTTGCGGTTCAAAAGATGTAAGTGGACTTGGATATGAACATAATCTTTCAAGTGTTAATGACACTTCACTTTCTCTTTGGCAAGGTGCATGGATCACCGCGGGAATTGTCGGCGCCTTCACTTTAATTTTGATTCTATGGCCGGCATTTCGCCATCGCCGTAAGGGGAATGAATTCCCAAAGCAGACTCAGTACAACATCCCGACTGAAATCGCTTACACAATTATTCCTTTTATTATCGTCGCAGTTCTCTTCTACTTCACAGCGAAGGATCAAAGTGCGATTACCAAAATTGATCATGCAAAGCCTGCAGCGCACAAAATTCATGTAAACGGCATTCAATGGTCTTGGCAATTTACCTATGAAGATAAGGGTCCAGATGCGACAGTAACTGGAACGCCAGCGCAAGCTCCTGACCTTGTAATTCCACAAGGTGAGGAAGTTGAATTCACTATTACCTCGTCAGATGTTGTTCATGGATTTTGGATTCCAGCATTTATGATTCAAATGCAAAATATTCCAGGAGTGGAAAATCATTTGCGCTTCACCGCTAACAAGCTTGGAAACTATCCAGGTCGCTGCAATATTCTCTGCGGCCGAAGCCATTCACAAATGTTATTCAATGTAAAAGTTGTAACGCCTGAGCAATATCAGGCTTACCTCGGAACCTTGGGAGCGTAGTCATGACTACATATGCAACAAGACCACAACCATCATCAAATCAGTCAAAATTTGAGAAAGCGCAATTAAAGCGTGAATCAAAGGGACGTCTATTTGTTAAGTGGGCAACTTCTACTGATCACAAGACGATCGGTTATATGTACCTTGCAACTTCATTTGCATGGTTCTTAATCGGTGGAATTCTGGCACTTTTACTTCGTGCAGAGCTAACTCGTCCAGGTTTGCAATTCTTCTCAAATGAGCAATACAACCAAATCTTTACAATGCACGGAACCATCATGCTTCTTATGTTTGCAACTCCACTCTTTGTTGGTTTTGCAAATGTAATCATGCCGCTCCAAATTGGAACGGCAGATGTTGCATTCCCTCGGTTAAACATGATGTCTTACTGGTTATATCTTTTCGGTGGATTAATGGCGTTCGCTGGCTTCTTAAGTCCAGGGGGAGCTGCCTCATTTGGTTGGACAGCATATGCACCACTTTCTAATTCGCAATATTCACCAGGAATTGGCGGCGACCTTTGGATCATCGGACTTGCTGTAGGTGGCCTTGGAACAATTCTTACTGGCGTAAATTTCATTACAACAATCTTCACGATGCGCGCGCCAGGAATGACGATGTTCCGTATGTCAATCTTCTCTTGGAACGTATTACTTACATCAATCTTGGTTCTTCTTGCTTTCCCTCCACTTGCTGCAGCATTCCTTGCATTGGAATCTGATCGACTATTTGGTTCTCATATTTTTGATCCAGCTAATGGTGGTGCGATGTTGTGGCAACACATTTTCTGGTT
>CAYPMF010000112.1:0-2631 GCA_964411805.1 uncultured Actinomycetes bacterium
CCTTATCTACTTCTGTGGTGGCGGTTGGGTACTTAACTCACTAGATATCTATGAACAATCACTTCGTTCTCTCGCAAACAAGGGACAATTCATAGTGATAGCAGTTAACTATCAAAAGGCTCCAGAACATCCATTCCCAATTCCATTTGATGATTGTTATTCGACCTTGCTCTGGGTGAAAGAGAACGCTGAACAATTGGGTATTGATCCAAGCCAAATTGGAGTTGGCGGCGATAGCGCGGGTGGCAATTTAGCTTCTTGTGTAGCGATTAAAGCTCGAGATACTGGAGATATAAAACTAGCTTTCCAAGCACTTATCTATCCATGTAATGACCCAGAAATGAATTATGAATCCGCAAAGACAAATGGTTCTGGGTACAACCTTTCAACTAAGGCGATGAAAACTTTCTGGGATATGTATCTTTCTAAAAAATCAGATCGTAAGAATCCTTATGCTTCGCCGATTGCTTCAAAAGATTTGAAGGGCGTTGCGCCAGCAATTGTTATTACTGCCGAATATGACCCACTTTTAGATGATGGTTACAACTATGCTGATCTATTAAAGCGCGATGGCGTTCCAACAATTTATTATGAATATCCTGGAATGATTCATGGATTCTTCTCACTTGCAGGGGTGACGCCGGTCGCAATACAAGCGCAACAGCGCTTAGCCGATGAGATAAATGCAATTCTTTTACCTTAATTCTCTAATAACCTACCCCCTATGTCTCGCAAAGGTTGGGCCCTCTTCTTTCTAAGTGGATTTGTTTGGGGTATCCCTTATCTTTTAATTCGAGTTGCAGTTAAAGAGGTAGATGCAACAGTTGTTGTATTTACTCGAGTGTTGATTGGCGCTGCAATATTTCTTCCAATAACTTGGCGAAGTGGAGCGCTAAAAGCATCAATGAAATATTGGAAGTGGATTCTCTTCTATGCATTTGGGGAGATGGTTGGACCATTCTGGTTAATCACAACCGCCGAAAAACATGTAACTTCAGGTTTGGCTGGACTTTTAATTGCAACCACGCCAATCTGGTCTGCAATTCAAGCATCTATTCAGGGAGATAAATCAGTTTGGCATCACCGAAGATTGCTAGGCATGATTATTGGGTTCTTTGGAATCTTCCTTGTTGTTGGCATTGAAAGTTTGCAGGGAAAGCAGAGCGTCCTTGCAATTGGAATGTTAATCCTTGCCGCTATGGGCTATTCCGTTGCAATGATGACAATTGCTCGTAAAGCTGGCGATGCAGATGGCAAAGCCATTAATGGTGTAGCGATGGCCATTACTGCAGTTATATATCTGCCTTTTGCAATTCACTTTGCGCCAACGCAAGCGCCATCTGGAAAGGCAATTGCCGCGCTAATAACTCTTGGTCTTGTACCAACTGCATTTGCATTCTTTATCTTCTTCATTTTGATTAAAGAGATTGGCGCAGCAAGAGGCGCACTTGTAACTTACCTAAACACGGCCTTTGCAGTTGTATTGGGTGTTGTAATTCTTGGCGAGCCTTTAACGCTAGGCATCATTCTTGGACTACCACTTGTCTTAATTGGCTCATACTTTGCAAGCCATAAAGCTACTGCTGAATAAATCCCAATCTTGTAAGAGCCTTAGGATCTTTCTGCCAATCCTTAGTAACCTTCACATGAAGGCTTAAATAGACTTTGGTACCTAAATAATTCTCTATTTGCGAACGAGCTTTTGTTCCGATCTCTTTTAATTTCACTCCTTGTTTGCCAATAAGCATTGGCTTCTGGCTATCCCGTTCAACGTGGATTGTGGCATGAATGTCAAACAACTCTTTATTTTCACGCTTGGCATAGCTTTCAATTGTTACAACGATTGAATGTGGCACTTCTTGAAATGTCTCAGCTATTGCCGACTCACGGATGAACTCTGAAATTATCAATTCGGTCGCTTGATCAGTATCCATATCCGCCGGATAGAGCGGTGGTGATTCAATCAATCTCTTTGAAATCTCTCTTTCCAGAACTTCAATCTGCTCATTACTCTTTGCTGAAATTGGGACGATCTCTTCGTATTTGACTCCAAGTTTCTTAAAGGTCGCATCTATCTCGGCAAGTTTGGCAATGATTGCATCCCCAGAAAGTAAATCTGTTTTAGTTAACGCAACTATGACTGGGTACTTTGCAATTTGGCGAATGACAAATTCATCTCCACTCCCCAACTCTTCATTTACTGGAATGCAAATAACTGCTGCATCTACGCCATCTATGTTCTCGGCGACCATCTCATTTAATCTCGCACCGAGAAGGGTTTTTGGCTTATGAACCCCTGGTGTATCAACCACGATTATTTGATAACTATCGCGAGTGATGATTCCACGAATTGGGTTACGTGTTGTGTTTGGATGTTTGGAGGTAATCACGATCTTCTTACCTACCAAGGCATTTACTAAAGTTGATTTCCCTACATTTGGACGTCCGACAATGGCTACGAAGCCTGCGCGGAAATCACTCATTCGCTAATCATCTCATCATTTAAGCAAGCGGATTTACCAACTCCATTACTTCGCCTACAGATGAAACTAATTCTGCGCATCGCTCTGAAATTAATTTGTGGCAACCTTCGCTAGTCGGCACATTTATGGGTCCTGGAATTGCCATTAC
>CAYPMF010000113.1:0-2501 GCA_964411805.1 uncultured Actinomycetes bacterium
AGCCAAGGTGACGAGATATTCATTATCCGCGTAGGCTATCCAACATGAGCAAGCCATTTAAACGCGAGCCTGGAAGCCGCACGATTCCTAATTGGGCAATTGGAGCTGGCAGTGAAAATTTCACTGATGTTCGCTACGAAGTTGCTGAAGGAATGGCGAAAATTACTATCAATCGTCCTGAGGTTAGGAATGCATTCCGGCCACAAACACTCTTTGAATTAGAGAAGGCATTTAACTTTGCTCGCGATAATGATCAAGTTGGCGTAATTATTCTTACGGGCGAAGGATCAGAAGCTTTTTGTAGTGGCGGCGATATAAATGTTCGCGGCGATGATGGTTATATTGGCGATGATCAACTAGCTAAAAAGGGCATCGGCCGCTTAAATGTTCTAGATTTACAAATTCAAATTCGTCGTACTCCAAAACCTGTTATTGCAATGGTTGCTGGTTGGGCGGTCGGTGGTGGGCATGTACTACATGTTGTTTGCGATATAACAATTGCAGCGGATAATGCAAAGTTCGGCCAGACCGGTCCAATGGTTGGATCATTTGATGGCGGTTATGGCGCAGGTTTATTGGCGCGCCATGTTGGCCAGAAAAAGGCGCGAGAGATTTGGTTTCTTTGCCGCCAATACGATGCATCTGAAGCGCTTGATATGGGATTAGTAAATAAGGTTGTTCCAGTTTCAGAACTCGAAGCTGAAACCGTTTCATGGTGCCGGGAAATGTTGCGCCACTCTCCAATGGCGCTACGTTTACTCAAAGCTGGGCTAAATGCCGCAGATGACGGTTTAGCAGGAGTTCAACAACTTGCTGGCGATGCAACTCTACTTTTTTACATGACTGAAGAGGGACAAGAAGGGCGCGATGCATATAAAGAGAAGCGCGATCCTGATTTCAATAAGTTCCCAAAGCGTCCATAAGCGAATAAAAAATGAAGATCTTCCAAGATCTAGAAGTCTTATCGATTCCCACCAAAACTAATTTTCGCGGGATCACTCATCGCGAAATAGTTATTTTTAAAGGTCAGAGCGGGTGGAGTGAATTTTCACCATTCCTGGAATATTCAGATTTCGAAGCGAAGAGTTGGTTGCAGGCGTCATTGGAAGCCGCAAATAAACCTTGGCCCAAACTTGGTAAAACCAAGGTAAAAATCAATGCCACTTTGCCAAAGGTTGATGTAAAAAAAGTTCCTGAAATTCTGGGGAAATTTCCTGGCGCTCAAGTTATAAAAATAAAAGTAGATGACTTTGAAAGCGACGCCGATTTAGTGGAAGCGGCACTTGATTACCTTCCAAATGCAAAGATTCGCTTAGATGTAAATGCGGGTTGGGATTTAAAACATGCTCTCTTAAACCTTCATGATTTTCACTTAAGATTTGGAAATATCTTTGAATATATAGAACAACCTTGCGAAAAACTCTCTGATCTCAAAGCTCTCAAATCTGAAATTCCAATGAAAATTGCTCTAGATGAATCAATAAGAAAAAACTTGGGTTCAGATTTCTCAAAATTGCAAGAGTGCGCAGATATTGCAATTCTAAAGTGGCAACCAGTTGGTGGATTAAGTAAGGCAATCGAAATCGCAGAAAAGATTGGACTTCCAGTAGTTATTTCCAGCGCGCTCGAAAGTGGAATTGGTTTGAGTCATGGTTTGGCTTTAGCTGGCGCGCTAAATACAGAACTAGCATGTGGCCTTGGCACTGCAAATCTTTTGGAATCCGATGTGGTTAACGAAGAGTTAAAAATTGAAAATGGTGAAATTGATATCAAACCTCGCACACCAAATGAAGCGTTAGTTGCAAAATATCGCGCTAGCGAGGAGCGTAGGACTTGGTGGATCGCAAGGATCAACCGAATAATGGAAAGCGGGGGTTTTGATGAGTACATCAACTAACCTCGCTCGAAGCTTTGTTAAATTCTTAATTGAAAATCGCGTTCGAAATTTTGTCTTATCGCCAGGCTCCCGCAATGCGCCCTTATCAATTGCATTAAACGAAGCTCATGAAAAAGGCTTGATTGATCTACATGTGAAAATAGATGAACGTGGGGCTGCATACTTTGCGTTAGGGATTTCAAAAGCTTCAAATGAATATGTAGCAGTTATTTGTACAAGCGGAACCGCAGTAGCTAACTATGCACCAGCGGCGCTGGAAGCTTTCCATGGCGACAATAAGTTATTGCTGATAACTGCAGATCGCCCAGCACGCCTTCGCAAAACCGGAGCGAATCAAACTACTAATCAAGTAGATATCTTCCAAGGAATTAAAACTCACGACTTAACTACCTTTACTCCGGTTGAATTAAAAACGGGTCCAATCCATGTGAACCTCCAATTTGATGAACCACTTTTGCCAGAAGCATCTTATGATTGGCTGAATGGAATTAAATTTGTAGATAATAAAGAAAATGCAATTTCAAATGAGAAACTAAAAGTTTCAGGCAATGGCGTAGTAATTGTCGGCCACGATAAAGGAGGTTTCACCCCTACAGAAATCGAA
>CAYPMF010000114.1:0-2460 GCA_964411805.1 uncultured Actinomycetes bacterium
CATTGAACTACACCCGCGTTGTCTTACTGCGTGAGGTGGGGAGTTTATTCGCTCTGGTAACGAGAAGGGAAATTAACCCTTAAACTTCTCACCTACGCCGCGGGGCGTAGCGTAGTGGCTAGCGCGCCTGCTTTGGGAGCAGGAGATCGTGGGTTCGAATCCCTCCGCCCCGACCAGTATTAATTGAATTATTTGGTTACTAATTAATAAGTAGGAGCAAAGTGAAGAGCAGCGTCGAAACAATTTCCCCAACTCGAGTAAAGCTTTCAATCGATGTAACTTTCACAGAGCTCGATCCTTATATTAAAGGTGCATACAAAACTCTTTCAGAGAAGGTAAACGTCCCAGGTTTCCGTAAGGGCAAAGTTCCTGCAGCAATGATCGACCAACGCGTTGGTCGCGCAGCTGTACTTGATGAGGCAATCAATTCATCGCTCTCACCTCTCTATTCACAAGCTTTGCAAGAACAGAAGGTTTATGTAATAGGACGTCCAACAATCGACATCACTAAGTTGGTTGATAACGAGATGTTCCAATTCACCGCAGAGGTTGATATCCGTCCAGAAATTAAGCTTCCAGATTTCTCAAAGATTGAAATCGAAGTAGATGATGTTGAAGTTTCAGATAAAGAGGTGGATGACCAAATTGATGCACTTCGCGCTCGCTTTGGCACTCTCTCAACTGTTGAGAAGGCAATTGAAACTGGCGACTTTGTTTCAATTGATTTAAGCGCAAAGATTGAAGGAAAAGAGATCGAAGGCGGAACTGCTAACGATATCTCTTACGAAGTTGGCACCAACCGTATGGTTGATGGATTAGATGATGCACTGACTGGATTAAAGGCTGGCGAATCAAAGAATTTCACAACCCAACTTGTTGGCCAAAAAGATGGCGAGACTGGAAGCGTGGATGTAACAGTTAAGGCTGTTAAGAAGCGCGATCTTCCAGAGCTCACAGATGAGTTTGCACAACTTGCATCAGAGTTTGAAACTCTTGCAGAGTTAAAGAAGGATGTAACCGATCGCCTAGGAAAGATTAAGCACCTAGAGCAAGGAGCACATGCACGTGACCTACTTGTTGAGAAGTTAATCGCTGAAGTATCAATCCCACTTCCACAAAACATTATTGATGATGAAGTTAACGACCACCTAGAAAAGGAAGGTCGCCTAGAAGATGCCGAACACCGCAAGGAAGTTATTGAGCAAACTACTAAGGCGCTCTCCCAAGAGATTCTTTTCGACACAATCGTTACCGAAGAGAAGGTAAATGTCAGCGAAGCTGAATTGAGCGAATATCTTGTTCGTTCTTCACAACGTTATGGCATGACACCAGATGAGTTTGTTAAGGAGATTCAAAAGGCAGGCCAAGTAAGCATGATGGTTGCCGAAGTTGCTCGCGCAAAGGCGTTGGCACAAGTACTTAGCCGAGTGAAGGTAAAGACAAAGTCTGGCAAGGCAGTTAACTTGGAAGATCTTGCGCCAAAGCAAGCACCTGCCGAAACTCCTGCCGAATAACCAAACTTTCCACCAACTTCTCTCAGGGCGAACAGCCAAAGGCGGATTTAGCGCCAATTTGGGAAGTAATTGCTTCTAATTAGCGTTAAGGTCATGTCTATTAAAAGCAAGCAGGAGGATTCATGCCAGAAGTAATGCCAGGCGGTTTGGGCGATAACGTCTATCAACGTCTGTTGAAAGAGCGAATCATCTTCCTTAGTTCTGTAGTTGAAGATTCAATGGCAAATGCAATTTCTGCACAATTACTTCTTCTTGCAGCGGAAGATCCAGAGAAAGATATTTACCTTTATATAAATTCACCTGGCGGATCAATCTCCGCAGGTATGGCAATTTATGACACGATGCAATACATCAAGAATGATGTTGCAACAGTTGCAATGGGTCTTGCGGCATCGATGGGCCAATTCCTACTTTGCGCAGGCGCACCTGGAAAGCGTTACGCACTTCCACATGCGCGCATCATGATGCACCAACCTTCAGGTGGTATCGGTGGAACTGCATCAGATATCAAGATTCAAGCAGAACAAATGGCCTTCACTAAGAAGAAGATGGCCGAATTAATTTCACTACACACAGGTCAAAAGGCAGAGACTATTACAGCGGATTCTGATCGCGATCGCTGGTTCACTGCAGATGAGGCTAAGGAATATGGCTTCGTTGATCATGTAGTTCGCAGCGCCGGTCAAGTTTCAGGAAGCGGAGGCACAGCGTGAAAATGGAGATGACTAACGTGAACGAAATTCATAATCGCTATGTTCTTCCGACAATTGAAGAGAAGACTTCGTATGGCTTCAAGCGCCTTGATCCATATACAAAGTTATTTGAAGAGCGCATTATTTTCTTAGGCCAGCCAATTGATGACACCGTCGCAAACGATGTAATGGCTCAATTACTAACTTTGGAATCTATGGATCCAGAGCGCGACATCATGATGTACATCAACTCA
>CAYPMF010000115.1:0-2353 GCA_964411805.1 uncultured Actinomycetes bacterium
GTAGCAATTCAATTAAAACGGTTGAACTAATTGCGGAGAAATGTAGCTACGCCAATTGGGCTTTCGCTCCCGCATTAAAAGGAACACCTGGCGCACGATGGGTAGCTAGCGATGAATTGATAACCAATAAAGAAAATCGAAATTTACAAACTTCTTATGGAATTGGTCTATTAAGCAAATCGCCAGTTAAGAGTTGGCATCGACTCTCTTTAGATAAATCTCCTATCGGACTTCCACTGGCAATTACTTCAGATAAGGGAACGAGAATTAGCTACGTTACAGATGAACCTAGAGCAGCAATTGCAGCCGTTCTAGAGAGCGGTCTTACAGTTATTACTGCTCATCTTTCATTTGTTCCGCCGGTAAACACTAAGCAATTGAAAAAAATTAAAGAGTGGGGAGACTCTCTGTCAGGAAAGAAATTGTTTATTGGAGATTTCAACGCTTTGATATTTGGTAAAGCCGGCCTTAATTCTCTAAATAACGCCAAGAGCTATCCTGGCTGGAATCCGAAGGCTAAATTTGATTACATACTAAGCAATGAAATTAGCGGTAATCAATTAGATCTGACTTATTCAGGTGTTAGCGATCACTTGCCTATTGGGATTGAGTTAAAGGAGTTCTAATGATTCTTAAATTAGTAAATATTCTTTTAGTTCTTATCTACGCCTTTGGATCTGGAATTTGGGTTAGCACGGGAGATTCTTGGTATCGCGCACTTAATGCGCCATCGTGGCAACCACCTGATTGGGTTTTTGGAGTCATCTGGCCCTATAACTTTATTGTGTTAGGAATTGCTGGCTGGCAAGTGGCCAGTAATTTAAGTCGAGGCTGGATGGTTACTTGGCTTTCAATTTTTGCTTTTTCGATCATTTGCGCACTTACTTGGGCAAATCTTTTTTATCTTCACCACAAAATCGGGGAAGCTTCGATTGCGCTTTCATTAGTAGCATTTCTTACACTTCCGCTTTTAACGATTGCGTTCAAAGCCGATTGGAAAGTTGGATTGGCTCTAATCCCATACCAGGCATGGGTTACTACAGCTACTTTTCTAAGTTTTAGTTATAAAAAACTTAATTAAAGAAAGCGATTATTGCGCCTGCAATCGTTAAATTTATTGCATCGTTAGCCGTTTCAATAAGCCAAACTTTAAAGTTTTCTCCACCAAATAACCGGTGTGAAAGTGAAGCAAACATTCCAATTCCAACGCCAAGAGATAAACCAACTAGTGCGCCGGTTCCGGGAGTGATCTTCATGTGTTGTGACAAGGAAGCGATAACCAATCCCAAAGTAATTGTTTGAACCAAAACTCCAACAATAGTTCCACCAAACAAAATTGCCGGCTTGTGATCGTTATCAAGTCGACCAGATTCAATGCCGCGCTCTTTCATCCAAACTGGATAAAAGGTCTTTGGGCCAAACCAAATACCACCGCTAATAAATGAAACTACGAAGGCTAGTAATACGCCCCAGAAATTAAGTCCGTGAAATGTCATGAGTTAACTTTATACTCTGTGAGTGAAAAAGTTGATGGCGCTAATAACTTTTTTAGGGTTCTTAGTTGTTCCTGTTCAGGGAGCGAGCGCAGTTGCAGGTGTTGGCATTGTTACCAGTGGTTTACAAATGTACTGGGACGCCAGAAATCCAAACTCATATTCGGGCTCCGGCACGACTTGGAGTGATGCTTCGGGAAATACAAACACCGCTACTTTTGCAAGTACTCCAAGTTACACAAGAGCAAATGGTGGAACCTACTTTACGTTTTCCTCAACAACAAACCAGTATGCGACCGTTCCATCTTTTAACATAAGTTTCACAAGCGGTTTTTCTACATCTTTTTATGCAGATTTTGGCGCAACTGCTGACAACTGGGAACGAATATTTGATTTCGGTAATGGCAGTTCTGCGGACAATATTTTAGTTACAAGAAATGGTACGACTTCTGAATTTTGGTTTGAAGTTTATAATGGCTCCACCTCTAAAGGCACTTGCAGGGTCTCGAACGGAATTGCGACCAGTACGTTGGTCCAGTGGACTATTACGGTAAGTAGTTCTGGTATTTGCAACATTTATAAAAATGGTACATCGCAAACATTGACTACTTCTGGAAATTTATTGCCGTCTGCTCCTGCTTCGAGAGCAACGAACTACATCGCTCGTAGTAACTGGAGATCAAATGGTGATACAGATTTTGAAGGAAAGATTTACGCGCTGGCGATCTACAACACGGAATTAACATCCGCCCAAGTAACCCAGAATTACAACTCTATGACAGATCAAACTTGGCCAACACTTTCTAATGCAGCGTTATCTTCACCAGAAAATACAACTTCGGTTGGAACTTTATCCCCAT
>CAYPMF010000116.1:0-2212 GCA_964411805.1 uncultured Actinomycetes bacterium
CAGCCATGCGTTATACCGAAGCTCGCCTTGCTCCACTCGCAATGGAGATGATGCGCGATATCGATGAAGAGACTGTCGATTTCATTCCAAACTACGACGGTCGTTCACAAGAACCAGTTGTTCTTCCAAGTCGTTTTCCTAATCTATTAGTTAACGGATCTGCGGGCATTGCCGTTGGTATGGCGACAAATATTCCGCCGCATAACTTAAATGAAGTAATTGAAGGAACAGTTCTCGCTCTCGATAACCCAGATATGCCATCTGCTGAGTTGTTAGAAAAACTATTAACAATTATTAAGGGACCAGATTTCCCAACTAAAGGGCTAATTGTTGGCCGCCAAGGAATTGAAGATGCATATCGCACTGGTCGCGGCTCGATTCAAATGCGCGCAGTTGTTGAGATTGAAGAAATTAATAAGCGAACTTGTTTGGTAGTTACAGAACTTCCGTATCAAGTAAATCCGGATAACTTAGCTTTGAAGATTGCCGAACTTGTTAAGGATGGAAAGATCAAGGGAATTGCAGATGTACGCGATGAAGGTAATGAACGTCTAGGGCAACGTTTAGTTATTGTTCTTCGTAACGATGCTGTTCCAAAGGTTGTACTAAATAATCTTTATAAGCACACCCAATTACAAGATTCATTTGGCGCGAATATGTTGGCGCTCGTCGATAACGTACCCAGAACTCTTCGCCTCGATGAGTTCATCCGTTATTACATTGAGCACCAAGTAGAAGTAATTGTTCGACGAACAAAATTCCGCTTGGCAGAACGCGAGAAACGCGCCCACATCTTGCGCGGTTACCTAAAGGCGCTTGATGCCCTTGATGCCGTTATCGCCTTGATTCGTGGATCAAAGACTGCGGACGATGCGCGTACTGGTTTGATGAAACTCCTTGAAGTTGATGAGATTCAAGCAAATGCAATTCTTGATATGCAATTGCGTCGTATTGCCGCGCTTGAACGTCAAAAGATTAATGATGAATACGACGGCTTGATGGCTGAAATTAAAGAGCTAAATACCATTCTGGCTTCTGAATCAAAGCAGCGCGAAATCATTAAGAGCGAGTTACAAGAAGTTGCAGCTAAATATGGCAATGAACGTCGCACCCAATTGATTGTTGGCGATACCGATTTATCAGTTGAAGATTTAATTCCAGATCAAGATGTAGTTGTAACAATTACACGCTCTGGATATTCCAAGCGCACTAAGGCTGATTTATATCGATCACAACGTCGCGGCGGTAAGGGAGTTAAGGGCGCAGCACTCAAGCAAGATGATCTGGTCGATCACTTCTTCGTAGCCTCAACGCACGATTGGTTATTGTTCTTCACAAATAAGGGGCGCGTTTACAGAGCAAAGGTTCATGAACTGCCTGATGCCGGTCGCGATGCTCGCGGTCAGCATGTAGCCAACCTTCTGGCATTTAAGCCAGATGAGTCGATTGCCCAAGTAATCGCAATTAAGAATTACGAAGCTTATCCATATTTAGTTCTTGCAACTCGCTCTGGAATCACAAAGAAGTCACCGCTTTCAGAATACGACAGCGCACGCACTGGCGGATTAATTGCAATTAATCTTCGCGATGGCGATGAAGTTGTAGATGCTGCGCTCGTTACAAATAAAGATGAGATTCTTTTAGTTTCTAAGAATGGAATGTCACTTCGCTTCCAGGCGGATGATGAATCACTTCGCCCAATGGGTCGATCTTCAACCGGTGTAATTGGCATGAAATTCCGAAAGGGCGATGAATTACTTTCAATGTCGGCAATTTCAGAAGATGCAAAACCAAAGTTTGTATTAACTGCAACTGACGGTGGATTTGCAAAACGCACACCTCTTGATGAATATCGTCAACAAGGTCGCGGAGGAATTGGCGTTAAGGCTGCAAAAGTTGATGAAAATTCTCGTGGAGTTTTAGTTGGTGCAATGATTGTTGAAGATAGCGATGAAATTCTTGCAATTACTTCTGGCGGCGTTGTTATGAGAACTGCGGTTTCAGAGATTCGCGAAACTGGACGCGACACCATGGGAGTTCGCTTGGTAAATCTTGATCCAGGTATCGCTGTGGTTTCTATCGCTCAAGTAAAGGACGAGGAGTAGACGATTTTTTAAGAGGGGCGAAAGTCAGGTAGCCTTCTCTTCTTGCCCGTATGGGCCTATAGCTCAGCCTGGTTAGAGCGCTTCCCTGATAAGGAAGAGGTCGGTGG
>CAYPMF010000117.1:0-2177 GCA_964411805.1 uncultured Actinomycetes bacterium
TTTAATGCCGGATCAGCGTTAAGTGCCAATACCGTTTCTGCATTCGCTTTTGTTAATACAAATACTGCAACTGGCGCGGCGCTACTTGGATGGTTGTTAGTCGAAAAAATCCGAGATGGCCATGCGACAACTCTGGGTGCAGCATCTGGCGCAGTTGCCGGCTTAGTTGCGATTACACCAGCTTGTGGATTTGTAAGTCCGATGGGATCAATTGCAATTGGCTTGCTTGCAGGAATTATCTGCGCGCTTGCTGTTGGCTTAAAGAATAAGTTCAAATTCGATGATGCTCTTGATGTAGTGGCTGTCCATTTAATTGGTGGAATCTTCGGTGCGCTATCTATCGGCTTCTTTGCAACAAAGATGACAAATGGCGCTGGCGCTAATGGCATCTTTTACAAGGGAGATTGGACGCTTCTTAAGCACCAGGCGTTAGCAGTTTTAGCTGTATGCGCCTATTCATTCATCGCCACATTCATACTCGGAAAGTTGATTGATAAAACTATCGGCTTGAGAGTTTCAGAAGAGGCGGAATATGCCGGATTAGATCTCTCACAGCATAGTGAGACTGCCTACGAAACCGCTAACTAAGGGAGAGAAAGATGAAGCTAATAACAGCAATTATCAAACCATTTAAAGTGGATGATGTTAAGGCTGCTCTTCAAGCCTTTGGCGTAACTGGAATGACAGTTTCAGAAGCAAGTGGTTTTGGTCGGCAACGTGGACACACTGAGGTCTATCGCGGAGCGGAATACACTGTTGATTTAATTCCAAAGATTCGACTTGAAGTACTTGCTGATGACAATGAAGCAAATGGAATCATCGAAACAATAGTTAAAGCAGCTTCCACTGGCTCAATTGGTGATGGAAAAGTTTGGTCTACTCCAGTTGAGACGGTCGTAAGAGTTCGAACAGGAGAGCGTGGTTCAGACGCAATCTAAGATATACATATGAGTACAAGAGAGCGTCGCGATCGGAGCGATAAAGCAGATCTCGACCTCTCTTTGCTCTTTTCAAAAGCTTGCGCAGAGAATGGAATCTCAGAAAATTCCATAGCGCTTGCAGCAGTTGGCGGGTATGGTCGTGGTGAATTAGCGCCTGGATCAGATTTAGATATCACAATAATTCACAACTTAAAATCTTCAGATTTAGATAAATTTGTTTCAACACTTCTCTATCCTCTTTGGAGCGCTGGTACACCAGTGGATCACTCCGTAAGAACTATTGATGAATTTCTAGCGGTAGCAAATGAAGATCTGCGCGTAATTCTTGGAGCACTAGACATCCGCCATATTGCCGGAAATTCTCAATTAACAGAATCTGCACAAAATCGCATTTTGAAACTTTGGAAGAGAAGTAATAAGAAGCGAATTGAAACGCTTAAGTTTTCGATTAATGAGCGGGTTGAGCGAAGCGGAGAGCTAGCCTTTTTGCTCGAACCTGATTTAAAAGAAGCTCGTGGCGGGTTGCGCGATGCAAATATTCTGCGAGCAATTGAAAAATTGGGATCAATAGATGTTCCACTAGAAAGAATTTCTGCAGCCGAACTATTGCTACAAAACGTCAGAGAGGCGCTGCATACGGCTTCTTCCAAACCAAAAGATCAACTGCTATTAACAGAGCAAGATAAGGTCGCTGCAATACTTAATTACGATGATGCAGATGCCCTAATGCTAGATGTCGCAAAAGCCGGGCGCACCATTGACCTGACTATGGATTCAGTCTGGCACTCAATTGAATTTAAACCAAAGAGATTTAATTTGAAGAAACCATTAAAGGTTGCCCCTGGTGTGATTGTTCAAAACAATGAGATTGCTTTTGCCCCCGATTCAGATTTAGAAATTAAATCTGAAACTGGATTACATGTTGCAGCCTTAGCTGCCCAACAAGGCCTTCCAATCGCGCCAGGCACCATCAAAAGGATTGCTGAAAGCTATCAACCACTTAAGACGCCCTGGAGTCGAAAAACTCGCGAAGATTTAATCTCAATGATTGGCGCGGGTCGTCCAATGATTAGAGTATTTGAGAGTCTTGATCAGGAAGATTTAATTTCTAAGTGGATTCCAGAATGGGAGCACGTTCGTTTTCTCCCACAACGTAACGTCCTGCATAGACACACAGTTGATCGTCATATGTTAGAAACTTCAGTTGAAGCTGCAAGATTAACGAGAACTGTTCGC
>CAYPMF010000118.1:0-2162 GCA_964411805.1 uncultured Actinomycetes bacterium
ACAGTGAAACGCGCTGGTCAGAAGTACTACATGAAACCAATGAACTGCCCATTCCACACGCTTATCTATCGCTCTCGTATGCGTTCTTATCGTGAACTTCCACTTCGCTTATTTGAATTTGGAACTGTTTATCGTTACGAGAAATCAGGCGTAGTACATGGTCTAACTCGCGCTCGTGGTTTCACACAAGATGATGCGCATATTTACTGCACAAAAGAACAGATGCCAGGGGAGTTGGATTCTCTTCTTACCTTCGTGCTAAATCTTCTGCGAGATTATGGTTTAAATGATTTCTATCTTGAGCTTTCAACTCGCAACCCAGAGAAATCAGTTGGCGCTGACGCCGATTGGGAATCTGCAACAAACGCCCTTCGCCTGGCTGCGGAGAAACAAAATCTGGAATTAGTAATGGATCCAGGTGGTGCAGCTTTCTATGGTCCAAAAATTTCAGTTCAAGCTAAAGATGCGATTGGCAGAACTTGGCAGATGTCTACGATTCAAGTGGATTTCCAATTGCCAAATCGCTTTGAAATTGAATATCAAGCAACTGATGGATCTCGCCAAGAACCGGTAATGATTCACCGAGCTTTATTTGGTTCTATTGAAAGATTCTTTGGGGTTCTAACTGAACATTACGCCGGAGCATTCCCTCCGTGGCTAGCTCCCGTTCAAGTTCGAGGAATTCCAGTTGCAGATGGATTTATTCCATATCTAGATGAGATTGTTACAAAGATGCGCAAAGAAGGAATTCGCATCGATGTAGATAAATCTGATGATCGTATGCAAAAGAAGATTCGCAATGCACAAATGGAAAAGATTCCATTTATGATGATTGCGGGCGAAGAAGATCAAAAGAATGGTGCCGTTTCATTCCGTTATCGCAATGGCGAGCAGAAGAATGGAATCCCAATCGCTGATGCAATCAACGAAGTTTTAGCTTCAATTAAGAATCGCACTCAGGTTTAAAGGTGAGTGAAGTAATTACTGGCGGCGCAGGGATGCCAGATGGTTGGCAAAGATTATGGGCGCCACATCGAATGCAATATTTAACGGGGGAGAATAGGCCACTTCCAGGCAATTCAGTCGAATGCCCTTTCTGTCGAATCCCAACACTTTCAGATGAAGAGGGTTTAATTGTTTATCGTGGAAACGAAGCCTATGTAGTTATGAATCTCTATCCATATAACGCAGGCCATTTATTAATCTGCGCTAACCGACATGTTGCTGATCTAACTGATTTAACTGAATCTGAACGAAACGAAATTTCGGCGCTAACTGCGCATGCGATGAAGACGCTAAGAAAAATAGGAAACGCTGCCGGTTTCAACTTAGGTATGAATCAAGGAGATGTTTCAGGAGCAGGTGTAGCAGGACATATTCACCAACACGTTGTTCCTCGTTGGGCTGGAGATGCCAATTTCATGCCAATCATTGGAAAGACAAAGGTTTTGCCACAACTCCTTCAGGAAACCCGTTCCGCTCTAGCTGCGGGCTGGTAGTTGAGCTAAATATTCTAAAGTTTCTTTCTTTCCCATATTTAATTTAGCGAGATATGGAATAGCGGGAAAGAGAAGTGCATCTTGAAATCCTGTAGGGCCAAACTCATCTATCTTTTCTAGAAACTCAGATTGAAACTCTTTTACCAACTCTTGATGTTCAGGTTCGCTTGCTTTAATTTCACAGTGGCCAGTTGAATAGTCAAAAAGTTTAAGTGTTTCTAATTCGATAAGCGCTACCGGCGAACCATCATCTCCATGCAGTACTAGGTATGGTGAGACTACGGGATCGAGGATTCTTCCTGCGATTGCCGCCATATCGTCAAAGTCAATTTCACCCGATTCAAAATCAGTAATTAAAATTATTGAAGGAATATAAAGCTCACGAGCTTTTAACCATACATTTTTCTCTTCCTCAGATACCCCTGTTATTGCGCTAACTTGGAAGAGTGCCGCATCAGCATCATCGAGCGCAGTGTTTTGCACGGATAGCGAATTGGCTATCTCTGCACTCTCTTTACCAATGATGGCAACTCGCAAGCCGGGGGCGAGCGTAGGAATTGAGCCAGTCATGTGGAGAGCCTACGATGAGCCACGATGTTACAGAGTTCCTTACGCGCTCCCGTCACAAAAATAATTACCCCAATATGTCGCGGGTTACTAAAA
>CAYPMF010000119.1:0-2057 GCA_964411805.1 uncultured Actinomycetes bacterium
CGGCGATTAACGTAGGTATCTCTGTTTCTCGCGTTGGTGGTTCTGCACAAACTAAGGCGATTAAGAAGATCGCTGGTCGTCTCCGTCTTGACCTTGCGCAATATCGTGAGTTGGAAGCTTTCGCAGCCTTCGGTTCAGATCTAGATGCAGCTTCTAAGGCTCAACTAGAGCGCGGTGCTCGTATGGTTGAACTATTAAAGCAAGGGCAATACTCACCTTACTCAGTTGAGCGTCAAGCAGCTTCAATCTGGGCAGGTACAACTGGCAAGATGGATTCAATTCCAGTCGCTGATGTTCGTCGCTTTGAATCAGAATTCTTAGATTTCATTGGTCGCGAACGTCCACAAATCTTCTCTGTAATTGCAGAAACTCGTGATCTATCTGATGACACTGTTAAGGCGTTGGAAGATGCAATCACAACTTTCAAAGCGCAATTCAAGTCATCTGCACCAGCTCCTGTAAATGAAGCTAAGGCAGAAGCGCTTGAAGGCGAAGATAACGAGCAAATTACTCGTCAGGTACCGGCAAAGAAGTAAATCAATGGGTGCACAGTTACGCGTATATCGCCGCCGAATTCGTTCGGTAAAGGCGACTAAGAAGATTACGAAGGCGATGGAGTTAATCTCTGCCTCTCGTATTGTTAAGGCGCAACAACGCGTTGCGGCCTCTTCGCCATACGCTAATGAGCTAACTCGTGCTGTTACAGCGGTTGCAACTTTCTCAAGTACAAACCATCCGCTCACAACTCCATCTGAATCACCACGTCGCGCAGCAGTTTTAATTATCTCTGCTGACCGCGGTATGGCTGGTGCATATTCAAATGCGGCGATTAAAGAGGGCGATCAATTAATTCAATCTCTTCGTGAACGAAATCTTCAAGCTGAAGTTTATTTAATCGGTCGCAAGGCTGTTAACTTTTACAAATTCCGTGGTCGCGATATTGCAGGTTCATGGACTGGATTCTCTGATAACCCAACCTATGCAAAGGCTAAGGAAGTTTCAGATAAGTTAATTGAAGCTTTCATTGCAGATTCTGCAACTGATCCTCATGGCGTAGATGAGCTACATATCGTTTACACACAATTTAAATCAATGATTACCCAAACTCCTGATGCGCGACGTATGTTGCCACTTGAAGTTGTAGAGGCTGAAGTTAAGGGTGGCCTACTACCTATGTACGAATTCGAACCAAACGCTGGAGAAGTACTAAATGCACTTCTTCCAAGATACGTTGAGGCTCGAGTATTTAACGCGCTACTTCAATCTGCTGCTTCAGAGCATGCAGCTCGTCGTCGCGCAATGAAGTCAGCAACAGATAACGCTGATGAATTGATTAAGTCACTAACACGTCTTGCTAACGCAGCCCGTCAGGCTGAAATTACGCAAGAAATTTCTGAAATCGTTGGCGGCGCAGATGCGTTGGCCGGAGCAAATGCAGGGAGCGAATAATGTCAGTTACAACTAAGGGATCAGGACGCGTTGCACGCGTTATCGGACCGGTGGTGGATATTGAATTTCCATCCGATTCGATGCCGGCGATCTTCAACGCACTACACGTTGAGATCGAGTTAGGTGGTCAGAAGCGCACACTCACACTAGAAGTTGCCCAACATATTGGCGACAACCTAGTTCGTGCGATTTCTATGCAACCAACTGACGGAATGGTTCGTGGATCATCCGTTACAGATACTGGTGCAGCAATCTCTGTGCCAGTTGGTGATGTAACAAAAGGACACGTATTTAACACACTAGGTGAGTCACTAGATGTTCCAACTTCTTCGCTCCAAGTTAAGGAACGCTGGCCAATTCACCGCAATGCGCCTTCATTCGATCAACTCGAATCGAAGACTGAAATGTTTGAAACCGGTATCAAAGTTATCGACCTACTAACTCCATATGTTCGCGGTGGAAAGATTGGTCTATTCGGTGGTGCTGGTGTGGGTAAGACAGTTCTTATCCAAGAGATGATTTATCGCGTAGCTGAAAACTTCGGTGGTGTATCAGTATTCGCCGGTGTTGGTGAGCGTACTCGTGAAGGTAACGACTTGTTCCTCGAA
>CAYPMF010000120.1:0-1986 GCA_964411805.1 uncultured Actinomycetes bacterium
TAAACCGCCCTTAACAACTTCGATAACGGTTCCGGTGACGACTTCGTCGCGTTCTTTCTTCTGTTCGATATCTCCCCAGGCGCGCTCGTATTGCGCACGCTTCTTAGAAAGAATTAAGCGACCTTCTTTATCTTCTTTGGTAACAACCAAAGCTTCTACACGATCTCCCATGGAGACGATCTCTGATGGATCAACATCGTGGCGGATAGATAATTCACGTGAAGGAATTACACCTTCAGTCTTGTATCCAATATCTAATAAAACTTCTTCGCGATCAATTTTTACAACAACGCCTGCAACGAGGTCTCCGTCATTAAAATTTTTGATTGTGCCTTCGATTGCGGCTAAGAAATCTTCTGCTGAGCCAATGTCATTTACTGCAATTTGTGGTGCCATAGTTAGGGGGTTTCTCCCGGTGAATAGAAATAGTAGGAATAGGACGATCACAAACCTGGCTGGCTCGCGAAGGGCTAAGGCTACTTACCTATCTCTTTCGGGTCAAAAGCGAGCCTAATTAATGTGCTGCCTCCGCCCAAGATCTTCCAATGCCAATATTTACATCCAATGGGAGCGAAAGTTTGGCTGCGCTCCCCATCGCTTCGCGAACAATCTTGGTTAAAACTTCCTCTTCTCCTTGCGCAACTTCAAATATCAATTCATCATGAACCTGCAAAATCAGCCTAGAATTTAATTTAGCTTCGTTAGCCATACGTTCGAAATTGAGCATCGCAAATTTAATTATGTCAGCGGCTGAACCCTGCATGGGTGCATTTAGCGCTGCACGTTCTGCAACCTCTCTTCGCACTTTATTATCTTGATTCAGATCTGGTAAATAACGACGCCGACCGAACATGGTTTCGGTATAACCCTTTTTTCGAGCTTCCGCTACAACCGTTTTTAGATAATCTCTGATTCCACCAAATCTTTCCATATATCGATCCATTAGATTTACCGCTTCACCGGCTGAGATATCCAACTGCGCCGCTAATCCATAAGCCGAGAGACCATAAGCGAGTCCATATGACATTGCTTTTATTTGTCGACGCATTTCCGGATCCACATCACTTGGCTTTACACCAAAAACTAGTGAGGCGACGGTTGAGTGTAAATCTTCGCCGCTATTGAAGGCGGTTATCAGCTCTTTATCCTTAGATAGGTGAGCCATTATTCGCAATTCAATCTGACTGTAGTCGGCAGTCAATAATTTAGGAAAATTCGCACCTGCCACAAAATGTTTACGAATCCTTCGCCCCTCTTCGGTGCGAATTGGAATATTTTGTAAATTCGGATTTGTTGAAGAGAGCCTTCCAGTTGCGGCGACGGTCTGTTGAAATTCTGTATGAATCCGTCCATCGCTTGCAATAGCCTCGACCAAACCTTCAACTACAGAAAGCAACTTAGAAGTCTCTCTGATTCGAAGCAAGTGAGTAAGAAGTGGATGTCCACTCTTCTCAAAGAGCCATTGGAGACTCTCGGCATCAGTCGTATATCCCGTTTTGTTTTTCTTTGTCTTAGGCAAACCCAAATCGTCAAACAAGATACCTTGAAGTTGTTTTGGGGAATTTACATTAAATTCCTTGCCAGCCGATTTATGAGCAGCTTTAGTCTCGGCATCTACTATTTCTGAAAAATACTTTACCTCGGATTGAAGGGCTTTCTTATCAACAGCGATTCCTAATCGCTCCATCCTTGCCAGGATTTCAAGAATTGGAATCTCCATCTCAAAATAGAGTGTTTCCATTTCTCTTTCTTTAAGTTCTTGTTTTAAAACCGGAGTTAATTTAAGAATTGTTGCTGCTGTATCGCCGGTGAATTCACTGAACAAATCTTCTCCACTTGAGAGCGATTCACCTAAATGTTTTTCCGATAGATCATTTAATTCAAGTGAGCGACTTCCAGGATTTATTAAGTAGGCCGCTAGCTCAGTATCAAATTCGATTCCAGCAATCTCATTCCAATGAGCAAACTTTTTACCATTATGAACAT
>CAYPMF010000121.1:0-1970 GCA_964411805.1 uncultured Actinomycetes bacterium
AGCACCTGCTTTGCAAGCAGGGGGTTAGGGGTTCGATTCCCCTAGTCTCCACAAAAAATCCGCTGGCATTAGTTGGCGGATTTTTTCTTTTAATAGTGGATGTAGGTAAGGTTGCTTTCATTATGAATAACTTCGCAGAAGAATATAAATCCGCAACTGAAGTATTTCTAAATCTAATTTCAACTTTAAATGAATCAGATTTAGATAAGTCAGATAAGGAGGGATGGACTCCTCGCCAAGTAATTCACCACATGGCCGATAGCGAATCTCAATCGTATGCACGCTTGCGTAGATTGATAGCTGAGCCAGGAACCACAATTCAAGGTTATGACGAAGGCAAGTGGGCTGAGAGCGAATCACTCGGTTATCGCATACTTCCAGTGGAAGATTCGGTTGCGATAATTAAAGCGGTTAGAAAAGCCTCATATGAATTATTAACAAGAATATCCGAGGCTCAATTAGAAAATTCAGGTGTTCATACTGAAACTGGAAATTACACAGTCAAAGATTGGCTTGCTAGTTACGTTAAACATCCAATCGATCACGCTAATCAGATTAAAGGCCAGCTTAACTAAAACTTTGTCTCTTTTACTTTCTTCCCCTTGGCGTCATAGGTAATCCAAGTTCCTGATTGTTTTCCATCTTTAAAAGAGCCAGTGCGCATAACAGAGCCATCAATTCGGAAAAACTCCCAAGCACCATTCATCTTTGAGCCTTTGTACTTTCCCTTGGCTTTGATTCCACCATTCTTGTAATACTCGATAAATACACCGCTCTTCTTTGGATAAGAGTCATTAATTTGCTCAAGGCGCTTTAACAAAATTTTCTTTAATAGTGGTTTTGGAAATGGTTTTGCAAAATCAAATTGAATCGTTCCCTTTGAGACCGTAAATTTCGCAAGGTCGCTCTTCATCATCGCAGCAATAGATCCAGATGCTGGAAAAAAACTATTGTGCGCTTTAAAACCCATAACGTGGCAGAGATTGTCTTCGCCAATCTTTAAAGTTGGCATACCCCAAGCAATAGTCCGCTCCGCTTTCGGAAAGAGGCGCTCAATCTCCTTGAGAGTGTCGAGCAGAGCCTTCTTCTGTTCTGGAGGAAATTTCTTAAGAGTCGTTTCGAAATTAACTTTAGCCATTTTTCTTTCCTACTAGCTTAATTCGTTGTTGTACTAGGGCTGCAGAGAAGAGAATAAATCCGCCGCCGATATATTGAATTAAATGGACATGCTCGTTTAGTAATAGAACGCCAAGAATTGCTGCCACCACTGGAGTTACATATGTGACTGTACTTGCGATTGTTGCGCCAGCAAGTGTCACGTTTCGATAATTCCAAATGTAGGCAAAGCCAGTTCCAACCGCGCCCAAAAGGAGCATTCCAATTAAGGACTTAGCGCTCCAAGAATTTTCAAATGTTGTTGTGAATAACAAGAATGGCGAGAGAACAATGGCCGAGGCAGATACCTGAATTGTGGCAAGGGCCGTTGATGAATAACCAAGTGGACTGACGTAACGCCGTGAATAAGGGATCGCTATTCCATAACAGAGAGTGGCAAGAAGCAATTCTCCATACCCGATCCAATCACCCGATACTTTATTACTAAATACATTTGTTACAAAGAGAACTCCAATGAAACCAACAAATACACCGATACCTTGATTGAGATTAATTTTCTGTTCACGGAAGGCAAGTGAAATTACTAGGACGGTCATAAGTGGAGTGGTTGCGTTAATAATGCCCGCCGTAACACTTGAAACATGAGTTTCACCAACAGCAAAGAGATAGCCCGGAACAGAGTTCATCAATAGCGCAACGACAGTTAAATGTCCGAACTCAGATAACTTCTTTGGCAGCTTCTGTTTTGTTATAAGTGAGAAGGCAAGCAGCGTTAAACCACCAAAGAATCCGCGGAAAAAGACAACGCCAAAGGGGCTAAGAGAAAGTAATCCCCATTTAATTAACAGGAATGA
>CAYPMF010000122.1:0-1691 GCA_964411805.1 uncultured Actinomycetes bacterium
GATGGAAACTTCTGCTATGTCTACTCAAATTGCAGAAGGTAAGAAATTGTTTTTACAAGGTTGTTCTTCTTGCCATGGCTTAAATGCCGAGGGTGGATCAATCGCACCTTCACTTATTGGCGTTGGTGCAGCAGCCGTTGATTTCCAAGTGAGCACAGGCCGTATGCCGATGGCAGATATGAGCCAACAAGCGATGCGTAAGAAGCCGGTTTATAACGAGGAACAAGTTGCAGCGCTTGCAGCATATGTAGCTTCACTTGCACCTGGTCCAGCAGCCGTAACCGATGCACAACTTTCTTGGGAGCGCGATGGAAATACTGCGCAAGGTGGCGAACTCTTCCGCAATAACTGCGCAATGTGCCACAACTTTGCAGCACAAGGTGGCGCCCTAACCAATGGAAAGTATGCGCCTTCTCTTATGGGCGTTAAGGCAAAAGATATTTATGAAGCGATGATCACTGGACCTCAATCAATGCCAAAGTTTGGTGACAAGACAATTACTCCTGAAGAGAAACTTTCAATTATTAAGTGGATTAAAGCAGCGCAAAGTGAGCCACAACTTGGTGGCGCAAGCACGGGGCGCGTTGGTCCAGTTACCGAAGGTTTGGCCGCTTGGGTTCTTGGACTGGGTTTATTAATTGGAATTTCTGTTTGGCTAGCAACGAAGGCGAGATAAGTAATGACTATTGAAAAATATTCTGACCCTGGTCTTCCAGAGCACCAACATCGATTAACAGATACAAGCGAGAAACACGCGCAGCGAGCAGAGCGCCAAGTTGCAATACTTTTCTTGCTTTCAGTAGTCGGAACAGTTACAACAATTGGTACATATATCTTTATGAAGCCAAATACTTTTATATTTGTTCCAGTAATTGGCGATACAAATGCACAACAACTCTTCCTAGGTCTTGGCTTATCAATCTCACTTTTATTTATTGGATTAGCTGCGGTTCATTGGGCAAAACAATTAATGCCAGATCATGAAGTTATTGCAGAACGTCACGAGTTCCGTTCAGATGATAAGGATCGTAAAGATTTTGTAGCATCAGCAAAAGAAGGTGCGGCAGCTGCAGGACTTGGCCGTCGTTCGCTCATTAAGCGTTCGATGGGTCTAGCTCTTGGCGTTATTGGTTTGACTCCGCTTGTTTTCCTACGAGATCTTGGCTCAGTTCCAAAGAAGCAACTCGAAGGAACAAATTGGAAGGCAGGAACTCGTTTAGTTCTTGATCCAAGTAACCGTCCAGTTAAAGCTGCAGACCTTGAAATTGGCTCAGTTGCGCAAATCTTGCCTGAACTTCCAGAAGGTGAAGAGCGAACTCTCGAATCAATAGCCAAAGATGCGGTTCTCTTAATTCGTATTCGCCCTGAAGAATTCAATCTTGATGCAGAACGTTTATCTTGGACACATGAAGGAATCATCGCTTTTTCAAAGATCTGTTCACATATGGGTTGCGCAGTTGCGCTATATGAACAACAGACCAAGCACCTGCTCTGTCCGTGTCACCAATCAACATTTGATGTAACTCGCGCAGCAAAGGTTATTTTTGGACCAGCTGCTCGCCCACTGCCACAACTGCCAATTGCTGTTGACGCAGATGGTTATTTAGTTGCACAAGCGCCATTTAATGAACCTGTTGGACCTAGCTTCTGGGAGCGTAACTCGAAATGAAAAAATCAGAGATGATTGCAGG
>CAYPMF010000123.1:0-1676 GCA_964411805.1 uncultured Actinomycetes bacterium
GTTCACACCAAGATGCAATCAAAAAGGGTTTAGAGGCAATGCAGAAGGATGCGGAAACTTCAAAGAAGCATCTTCATGAATTAATTTGGGCGGTTCCATATTTGCCGATTGATCCAAAGGATATTGGCCGTTCCTATGAAGCGGTTATCCGTGTAAATAGCCAATCTGGTAAGGGTGGCGTTGCCTATCTAATGAAGAATGAATATCACTTAGATCTGCCACGACGCTTACAAATTGAATTTAGCCAGGTAGTGCAACGCCATACAGATGAGCAAGGTGGCGAATTTACCGCTGGCGATCTTTGGAAGATTTTTGAAAATGAATATCTTCCTTCAAAGGAAAATAAGTGGGGCCGCTTTAAATTAAAGGCGTTATCTCAATCTGGAAATATGGATGAAGATACTCATCTAACTGTTGAGCTAGAAGATAATGGTCAAGTTCAGAACTTAACTGGTTCTGGAAATGGACCAGTCTCTGCATTTTTAAATGTTATTAATCAATATGTTAAGAATATAAATGTTCGCGTACTTGATTATTATGAGCATGCGCTATCAGCTGGTGGCGACGCAAAGGCTGCGGCTTATTTGGAGTGCGAAGTTGATGGCAAGGTCTGGTGGGGCGTAGGTATCGACCCAAGTACGACTACTGCATCACTTAAGGCGGTCGTGTCTGCGGTAAATCGCGGACTTCGCGAAGGCTCTTCGCTACCTTCTACCCGTGGCGGTTTATCGTGATCAAGCGGTCGTAATTCGCACCCAAAAGCTGGGCGAAGCAGATCGAATCATCACGCTTTTCACAAAAGAACGCGGCCGAATAAAAGCGGTAGCTAAAGGTGTGCGCAGAACAAAATCAAAGTTTGGTGCGCGCCTTGAGCCAACTTCTTTTGTAGACCTTCAACTCTATGAAGGTAAGTCACTTGATGTGATTACCCAAGCCGAGGCAATCGAAAATTTCGGTGATGTTCTATCAGCTGATTACAAGCGTTGGACAACCGCTAATTCAATTTTGGAAGCAGCCGAACGCTTTACCGAAAATGAACATGAACCAGCCCTGCAACAATTTAATTTATTAGTTGGCGCTCTTCGCGCACTTGCCCATGAAACATACGATTCATCGCTAATTCTTGATGCTTATTTACTTCGCGCACTTTCAATCGCGGGTTTTGCCCCATCGATGATGAACTGTTCGATATGCGACAAACAAGGGCCACATAAATATTTCTCACTAGTTGGCGGCGGATCGGTATGCGTTGAATGTAAGACAAATGCAGCTGCGACCCCTTCAGTTGAAACTCTGGAATTAATGAGCAATCTACAAACGGGTGATTGGGAGAGTGCAATAACAGCTGAGCTTCGCAATCGTCGTGAGGCATCTGGCTTAATTGCCGCTTACTTGCAATGGCATTTGGAGCGTGGTCTTAGAAGTTTGCCATTGGTGGAGCGCGCCTAATGGCAATACCAAAGTTAAAGAAGGATCAGATTCCAAATCATGTTGCGCTAGTTATGGATGGCAATGGACGTTGGGCAAAACAACGTGGCCTACCTAGAACAGCAGGACATGAGGCAGGGGAGAAAGCGCTCTTTGATGTTGTGCAGGGCGCAATTCAAATCGGTGTAAAAGAGTTGAGCGCATATGCATTCTCAACTGAGAACTGGAAGCGCTCGCCAGAAGAAGTT
>CAYPMF010000124.1:0-1608 GCA_964411805.1 uncultured Actinomycetes bacterium
TATCCCCTGCCAGCGATGAGAATCATGACTTCTTCTCCGGCTCAGGATCTTCGTACGTGATTGGAAAGCATGAAGCAACAACTGACGCAGACTGGGATTTCTAAGTAATTAGGAAATCATGAGTTTCTTAGGCGCTGTTGAAAATACACCGTATTCCTCAATTAGCGCCAAGCTGCGTTCGATCTATTTACTTGGACCAGCCTTCGTTGCAGGCGTTGCATATCTAGATCCAGGCAATGTCGCCACAAATTTAACTGCGGCAAGCAAATTCGGATACTTACTGCTCTGGGTAATAGTCGCAGCAAATATCTCTGCTTGGTTGGTTCAATATTTATCTGCGAAATTTGGAATAGCTACCGGAAAATCAATTCCGGAGTTGATGGGCGAACGCCTAACTAATCGCAAGCTTCGAATTGCCTATTGGGCGCAAGCACAATTAGTAGCAATCGCTACCGATGTTGCTGAAATTATTGGTGGAGCGATTGCGCTAAATATTCTCTTTGACCTTCCGATGTTGGTTGGTGGAGTTGTAACTGGCTTCTTCTCAATTGCCCATCTCTCACTTCGCGAGCGGGGTAAGCACCGCTTATTTGAAATCGTAATTCTTATTTTGATCTCTGCCACAGCAATTGGTTTTACTGCTGGTTTATTTGCCGCGCCCGCCAATTCACATTCAATGTTGCAAGGCTTAACTCCACGCTTTGCCGGAAAAGAATCTGTACTTCTTGCAGTAAGTATCTTTGGTGCGACCATCATGCCGCATGCGATTTATGCTCACTCCGCGCTTTGTCGTGATCGCGTTATGCATCAACGTGGCATCACTTCAAAACTTGGAATGTTAAAGGCAACTAAGTGGGATGTCTCTCTCGCAATGTTGCTTGCTGGTTTAGTAAATATTGGAATCTTTTTAGTTGGCGCTGTTAATCTCTTTGGTCACAAAGTTGATAACTCAATCGTAGGTGCTCATGCGGCAATCTCTAATTCGCTTGGAGTTGGGTTTGGCCTTGCCTTCGCAATTGGATTACTTGCAAGCGGAATTGCATCGAGTTCAGTTGGAACATATGCGAGCGGAGTTATCACAGAAGGTTTATTAAAAATTAAACTTTCATTTATTTCACAGAGGTTATTCGCAATAATTCCTGCGCTTTTTATTATTTCAATTGCGAATGATCCAACAATGGCGCTAGTAATTAGCCAAGTTGTTTTAAGCCTCGGAATTCCATTCGCTCTAATCCCGCTTATCTACTTAACATCAAATAAAAATATTATGGGAAGTTCAAAGAATAAATTTCACACCAAAATCATTGGATACGTATTGGTTGCAGCTCTTACTGCGCTCAATCTTTCAATGATCTATCTAATTCTCTAATTATGCGAATTGTTACCTGGAATATTCTTTCTGGGATGCCGGTAAGCGCTGGCGCTGATTTATTTAAGGCAATAAATGATTTAAGCGCTGATGTTCTAGCCATTCAAGAGGTTGATTACCTACAACCTCGTAGCAATTCAATTAAAACTGTTGAGCTAATTGCGGAGAAATGTAGCTACTCCAATTGGGCTTTCGCTCCCGCATTAAAAGGAACACCTGGCGCACAATGGGTAGCTAGC
>CAYPMF010000125.1:0-1567 GCA_964411805.1 uncultured Actinomycetes bacterium
GACATAGAGGTGAATTCTAAGCGTCTTCGGCAGTTGTGTCGAAAAGCGAGACGAGGTGGATTGGCGCCTTCTCACCCAGATGCTGATAACCCAAGGCTGTTGCCACTCTCCCGCGTGGAGTTCTTGAGATGAATCCCATACGAACTAGGAATGGTTCTGCAAGGTTTTCAATAGTTTCAGCTTCCTCTCCTATTGCCATTGCAAGTGTTGATAAGCCCACAGGACCGCCATTAAATTTCGAAACAATTGCACTCAAAACGGCTTTATCTAAACGATCAAGTCCAACTTGATCCACTTCATACATCTCAAGCGCTTTTTGAGTTTCAGTTAAATCAACTGAGCCATTTGAATGCACTTGTGCGTAATCGCGAACTCGACGAAGTAATCTATTGGCAACACGAGGAGTTCCTCGAGATCGAGATCCCAACTCCTTAATCGCTTTTGAAGAAATTTCCACACCAATTAATTTTGCGCTTCTTTCAACTATCTTTGCCAACTCTTCATCCTCATAGAATTCAAGTTGGGCCGTAAAGCCAAAGCGATCGCGCAGTGGACTCGGTAATAGTCCAGCTCTTGTTGTTGCTCCTACTAAAGTGAAATGAGGAAGTTCTAGCGGAATAGAAGTTGCACCTGCTCCCTTGCCTACAACAACATCAACACGGAAATCTTCCATTGCTAGATAAAGCAACTCTTCGGCAGGACGCGACATACGATGAATCTCATCAATAAATAGAACTTCACCTTCTGTGAGCGATGAGAGGATGGACGCCAAATCTCCCGCATGAGTAATTGCAGGCCCTGATGTAATTCGAATCGGTGAGCCCATCTCTTCAGCAATGATCATTGCCAAAGTTGTCTTTCCTAATCCTGGTGGTCCCGCTAAAAGAACATGGTCTGCCGGTGCTCCACGAGACTTAGCTGCAGATAAAAGTAAGGAGAGTTGTTGATGAACGCGCTCTTGGCCAACAAATTCAGTCAGTGACTTTGGGCGAAGCGCAATTTCTTGTGAACTTTCTAGATCACTTTGATTTGGATCGGTTAAATCGTTCATCCGCGACCCTTGATTTGTAGCGCCAACTTCAAGAGTTCACTTACGCTCATTGAGTTGGCACCTTCTTTGACTTCATTATTAATTTCAGCAAATAACTTATCAATTTCCTTTGCGGTAAAACCAAGACCAGAGAGCGCACTCTCCAATGGCCCACGCCAATCTGATTTCTTAGAACCTGCTTTTGCCGAAACTACTTTATCTTTTAGCTCCAAAATAACTCGTTGTGCACCCTTTTTACCTAAACCAGGAATTCGCTCAAGTAGAGCGTTATCTCCGGTGTTGATCGCAGTTGCTAATTCTTCTGGCTCATAGATTGAAAGTGCTGATTGAGAAACTTTAGGGCCGATACCGGAGACCGTTTGGAGAGTTTCAAATAACTCTTTAGCAGCAATCGAATTGAAGCCATAAAGAGTAAGTGAATCTTCACGCACTATTAAAGAGGTGAAAATTTCAACGCTCTTTCCAATTGATAATGAAGCTGCAGCTTTCGCAGAGAGATTTACCAAGATACCAACT
>CAYPMF010000126.1:0-1500 GCA_964411805.1 uncultured Actinomycetes bacterium
GAAATTCGTAACGTTGATGTTCGTTGCCGCGCAACTGTTGGTGAAGTTGGAAACGAAGAGCATGCAAATATTTCACTAGGAAAAGCTGGACGTAAGCGTTGGTTAGGAATTCGTCCAACTGTTCGTGGTGTTGTTATGAACCCAGTTGATCACCCACATGGTGGTGGAGAAGGAAAGACCTCTGGTGGTCGCCATCCTGTTTCACCTTGGGGTAAGCCAGAAGCTCGCTCTCGCAAGAAGAAGGCAAGCGATCAATTTATTGTCCGCCGTCGTCCATCAAATAAGAGCAGATAAGGAGCCGACCACAAATGACACGTAGTTTGAAGAAGGGTCCATTCGTGGACGGCCATCTTGAGAAGAAGGTGGATGCCCAAAACGCAGCGAATACCAAGAATGTAATCAAAACTTGGTCACGTCGCTCAATGATTACACCATCAATGATCGGCCACACAATTGCTGTTCATGATGGACGTAAGCACGTTCCAGTTTTTGTAACCGAAGCAATGATCGGTCACAAGTTAGGTGAGTTTGCGCCTACACGTACCTTCCGTGGTCACGTAAAGAGTTCACAAACAGATGCGAAGGTGTCACGTGGCTAAGACAACTTACAATCCAAATGCGTTAGTTGCGCGCGCAGTTTTGAAAGAGACTCGCACAACTCCACAAAAGGCACGTCGCGTTGTAAACATTATTCGTGGTGTTCGCGCAGATAACGCGCTAACAACACTTAAGTTCGCAAACCAAGAGATTGCGGGCGAGCTTTATACGCTTCTTGCATCTGCGGTTGCTAATGCAAAGCAGAAGAATCCTGCTCTACGTGGCGCTGAAGAACTTTGGGTTGCAGAAGCACTTGTTGATGAAGGTATGACAATGAAGCGCTTCCGCCCACGTGCACAAGGACGCGGTTACCAAATCCTTAAGCGCTCTTCAACAATCACTCTTACAGTTTCAGATGATCGCAACTATCGCTCAAATACTCCTAAGAAGGTATTGCGCGCAGCTGCGAAAACTTCCACCGATGCAACAGCATCAAAGGAGGCAACTTCTGCAACTGATGCACCTGTTGCAAAGAAAGCTCCTGCGAAGAAAGCAGCGGCAAAGAAAGCTCCTGCGAAGAAAGCAGCAGCTAAGTCAGAAGGGAAGGCTGAATAACCATGGGTCAAAAGATTAATCCACACGGCTTCCGCCTTGGTATTACCTCTGAATTTAAGTCTCGTTGGTATGCAGAGAAGCTTTATAAAGATTATGTGAAGGAAGACATTGAAATCCGTCGCATGATGCACAAGGGAATGGAGCGCGCAGGCGTTGCTCGAATTGAAATCGAGCGTACTCGTGAGCGTGTTCGTATCGATCTACACACTGCACGTCCTGGAATTGTTATCGGACGTCGCGGAACTGAAGCAGATCGCATTCGCCAAGATCTTGAGAAGTTAACTGGCAAGCAAGTTCAGTTAAATATTCTTGAAGTTAAGAATCCAGAGACAGATGCACAACTTGTTG
>CAYPMF010000127.1:0-1459 GCA_964411805.1 uncultured Actinomycetes bacterium
CATACACCTTAGGTATGCGCCATGCCTTCGACGCCGATCACATCAGCGCAATCGATAACACAACGCGAAAGTTAATGTCTGAAGGAAAGCGTCCGCTTGCAGTTGGCTTCTTCTTCTCACTTGGACATTCATCGGTTGTTGCTGGTCTAGCAATTCTTTTAAATTTTGGAATTAAAGCAGTTGGTTCTCAACTCAAGGACGAGAATTCATCACTTCACCACTACACAGGTTTAATTGGGACCACGGTTTCTGGAACATTCTTGATGCTCATTGCAATACTTAACTTGATGATTTTGGTTTCAATCGTCGGGGTTTTCTTGCAGATGCGTAAAGGAATGTATAACGAAGAAGAACTCGAGAAGCATCTCAACTCTCGCGGGCTCTTGATGCGCTTCTTTGGTCCTATTGCTCGACGCATTGATGCGAGCTGGAAGATGTATCCACTAGGTATTCTCTTCGGACTTGGCTTTGATACTGCAACTGAAATTGGTTTGCTTGTACTTGCTGGATCTTCGGTCATAGCAGGGTTGCCATGGTGGGCAATTATTTCTCTTCCACTCTTCTTTGCTGGCGGCATGAGTCTTCTTGACACTATTGATGGTTCATTTATGAACTTTGCATATGGCTGGGCATTCTCCAAACCTGTGCGTAAGGTGTACTACAACATCATCATTACTGGTCTCTCTGTTGCGGTTGCACTCTTCGTCGGTGGCCTCGAACTCTGCCAAGTTCTGGCTAATCAACTTAGTCTCACAGGCGGCTTCTGGGAGTATGCCCTTGCATTTAACTTGAATTCAGCTGGCTATTTCATCGTTGGGGCCTTTGTTGTCGTTTGGTCAATAGCCCTTCTTCTGTGGCGCTTTGGCAAGATCGAAGAGCGCTGGCACAACACAGCTCATGCTGCACAAATGGCACGTGGTGAAAACACGGACCACGCAGCAGCCGGAATCGATTTAGGTCCTATTAAGGATGGTTGGAAGATCGATTAATTTTGATTCGCTCTTGTGCGACAGCTGCACCAAGCAAAACAATCAAAGCTCCAACCGGTTCATGCCACGTTATCTTCTCGCCGAGGAAAATTAAACCAACTGCAACTGCGACTAGCGGGGTCAAGTAAGTCACGGTGCTCGCGATCGCGCTGCCCGCTTCCTGCATCACTTTGAAATTCCACAGGTATGCGAAGCCGCTACCGAATACGCCAAGTCCCAGCATGCCAAGAACTGGTCCCAATCGATATTCATCCTTAGCGATTCCATCAAAGAGATAAAGAGGCAGCAATGTGAGCGCCGCAAGGGTAAGTTGAAGTGAAACAACTGATTCAGATTTCAACTTATAGGGCATAACAAATCTCCTTGTATATGGAAATGAGATTCCATAACAGGAAACGGCTAGAAGTAACACCAGTATCGCCCACAGTGGATTTTCACCCAATCCATTCCAGACTCCGAGCACTGTTAGT
>CAYPMF010000128.1:0-1436 GCA_964411805.1 uncultured Actinomycetes bacterium
AACAGAGAGTTTTGCCAAGTGAGATAGCGGTTGCTACTCCCTTTACAAATCCAGATGTGGCTGATTTATGATGAGTTGCATTTATATCCACCCCAACTATTTTTCGGTTTGCTCCGGCGTGAAGTTGAGTTCCTACCGATCCTAAACTTTCGGCCAAAACTACATTGGCACCGCCATGGAGAATTCCCAATGGTTGCGTATTTCCTTCAACGGGCATGCGAGCTACGAGTCTTTGTGGTGAAGCCTCAATAAATTCAATACCCATCTTCTTATCAAGGGCGCTCTCGCCGCGTTCTAAAATAGATTTCAAATACTCGCTCATGTTTAAAGTTTATCGATATTTTCAAACTAGAATCTAATTCATGGAGCAAAAACGCCTCTTATTGATAGACGGGCACTCGCTGGCCTATCGCGCGTTCTATGCCCTTCCCGTTGAGAACTTTGCTACTTCAAAAGGGCAACATACAAATGCGGTGTATGGCATGGCTTCTATGCTGATTAATTTGATAGCCAGCGAGAAGCCAACACATATTGCGGCGGCTTTTGACGTTTCGCGAAAGACCTTCCGTAGCGAAAAATTCCCTGATTACAAAGCAAATCGATCTGCTTCGCCGGATGAATTTAAATCGCAAAGTGAGTTTATCTTCCAACTAATAGATGCCTTCGGAATAAAGAGATTTGCAGTGGAAGGCTTTGAAGCGGATGATGTAATCGCTACCTTAAGCAAGGCAGCCGAGGTTCAAGGTTTTAATACACTTATTTGCACTGGCGATCGTGATTCTTTTCAACTGGTAAATAGCGTTACAACTGTTCTTTACCCAAAAAAAGGCGTAACAGACTTAGCAAGAATGACACCGGAAGCAGTTGAAGAAAAATATGGATTAACACCAGCTCAGTATCCAGATTTTGCCGCGTTGAGAGGAGACCCTTCAGATAATTTGCCATCTATTCCAGGCGTAGGGGAGAAGACTGCTGCTAAATGGATAGTTGAATATGGATCGCTAGAAAATCTAATAAAACATGCAAGTGAGGTAGGCGGAAAGGTTGGGGAATCACTTCGTGCAAATTTGAAGTCAGTACTTTTAAATCACGAATTAACCCACTTGCGAAGCAATGTTGCGATAGATACGAATATAGATAGTTTGCAATGGGCTGGAATTAGAAATCGAGAAGTCTCAGATTTATTAGACGTCCTTGAAATTAAAGCGCTGAAAGAACGTCTAAAGGTTTTAAATTCAGATGGAGTGCAAGCTCCACCGGTGCCAAAGAAATCAAAGCAGAAAAATTCGGTCATAACTGCTAGCGAGTTGAACAAAAAAATCACTTCACCAATGGCAATTGATTTCAATATGGATGGTTCAAACGTTCTTGGATATAGCGTTGCGCTTAACTCTGGTGAAACATTTGTCGTGAACGGAGGCGAATTTGGCGATTGG
>CAYPMF010000129.1:0-1215 GCA_964411805.1 uncultured Actinomycetes bacterium
TCGGCTAGTGCAAGCTCTGAAATCAAAATTTGCTTTGCCTTTGCAAGCATTCGCTTCTCGCCAGCTGATAGACCACGATCTAAATCGCGGCGGTAAAGATCACGAACAACTTCTGCAACCTTAATTACATCGCCAGAAGCTAACTTCTCAACGTTCGCCTTATAGCGACGTGACCAGTTTGTTGGTTCTTCTGTATATGGTTGACGTAGAACATCAAATACTCGGGATAGGCCTGACTTATCTACAACATCGCGCACGCCAACTAGATCAACATTATCTGCTGGAACTCGAACAGTTAGATCGCCTTGTTGAACTTTGAGAACTAAGTAAGTCTTCTCTTCGCCTTTTATGGTTCGGGTCTCAATCGCTTCGATGAGAGCTGCTCCGTGATGGGGATAAACAACGGTTTCGCCGACCTTAAATGACATCAATTTGGCCTTTCGATAGACGCTAAGGATACCATTTGCACGTGCTTAATAAAAATGCGAATAACGCCCGTAAAACAATGGCTTTGGCCCTTATTTTGACCGCTACATCAGTTGCTTTAACTGGTTGCGGTGCAACTGGAGTTGAATCACCGACAAGAAATATGCGTCAAGTTACTGATGGCGTCGAAGGTCAATCTGGTTCAATCAAAGCGCGCAATATTTTATTAGTTGCACAACCAGATGGTTCGGCTGTTCTTGTTGGAACACTTGTTAACACTGGAAATGACTCAGATGCAATCGCATCTATCGATGTAAATGGCACAGCTGCAAAGATTGATCCAGCTCAAAATGAGTTAATTAAGCATCGTCCCGTTACTTTCTCAGGCGACACTGCAACCGCAAAAGCAACATTTGCCGGTATCAATGCAGTACCTGGCACTCGCGTAACTCTCACAATTAATTTCGTAGCAGGCGCTCCAATCAAGCTAAACGCTCTGATTGTTGAGAAGTCTGGTTACTACGAAAGCGTTGGCTAAGTAAGGCGTTCGCCCCCATTTAGTGGGCTCGATTTCTACCCTAGTTAAGTCCAACTTCATATTCCGTTTACCTAAAGTACCGAGAATTTCCATGTGAATTCCCGCGAGAGTCTGATCGACCGCGAGCTGAGTTGGCTCGACTTCAATACTCGCGTACTTGAATTAGCTGAAGATGAATCGATTCCACTTCTCGAACGATGCCGCTTCTTAGCAATCTTCTCTTCAAACCTCGATGATTTTTACATGATTCG
>CAYPMF010000130.1:0-1187 GCA_964411805.1 uncultured Actinomycetes bacterium
AGGCCAGACCATCCGAACTCCTGTGGATAGGGGCTGCAACCTAGGGGGTGGACCCGAGGTTTGGCAAGCCGTTATCCACACTCCGGACAGGCCAGTTGAAAGCGAGGGCGAGTGGTCCCCGAGCGAGCGGTTACTTTGTGGATTTTGCTGGGCTGTCCGGCTTGCTTTAGTCTTGCTCACTCAGCTGTGGCCCAAGGCGCCCCAAACCTTGGTTAAAAAGTAGGAGAGATTTTATGAAGCGCACATTTCAACCAAATAACCGCAAGCGCGCCAAGAAGCATGGATTCCGTGCACGTATGGCGACTCGCGGCGGCCGTGCCGTTCTGTCAGCTCGTCGTGCCAAGGGTCGCGCAAAGATCTCTGCGTAAGTTTTAACCGTGCTACCGGCAGCTAATCGCCTTCGCACAAGCAGAGAGTTCGAACTCGTTACAAAAACTGGGGAACGAGCAACCTCTCTCTCACTTGTTCTATATTTTAAAACTTCTGAGAATACCGAACCACGCGTTGGTCTAATTGTTAACTCATCTGTTGGCGGATCTGTAACGCGCCACCGAGTTTCACGCCAATTACGCCATGCAATCGCACCACTTCTTGCAAGCTTTCCAAAGAATTCAAATCTTGTTATTCGCGTTCTTCGCAAAAAAGATTCTTACACAACAGAGCTAAACGAATTGGTTTCAAAGATCCAAAGCAAAGTAAAGGTGGGCGCATGAACCCATTTGTACTTTTAATTAAGGGCTATCAAAAATTCATCTCCCCACTTCTTGGACCACGTTGCAAGTACTACCCAAGTTGTTCGCAATATGCAATTGATGCAATAACTGAATATCCAATCAAGGGCTTTGCACTTGCTGCATGGCGCTTGGTTCGTTGCAACCCATGGTCACATGGCGGCGTTGATTACGTCCGTAAATCTTCAGAATCAAAAGAGAAAGTGAGTGCTAACTAATGCATTACATACTCGACCCACTGTATTTCGCAGTCTCTTGGGTCCTCGTCCAATTCCACTCCTTCCTCGGATTAATCTTCGGCAAAGTAGGCCATGAGTCAGTTAAATGGTCGCTTTCCATCATCCTTTTAGTAGTTCTAATCCGCGTTATTTTGATCCCGCTCTTTGTAAAGCAGATCAAGTCCCAGCGCGCTTTAACTGCACTTCAGCCACATATGAAAGAGATTCAAAAGCGCTA